>NZ_RZOI01000381.1:0-5724 GCF_004022645.1 Mesorhizobium sp. M4A.F.Ca.ET.020.02.1.1
GGTCAGCGCCGAGACCGCTCAAGCACTCAACGAGGCCAAGGCGCGCGGAGCGCGGATCATCGCCGTCGGCACGACGTCGCTGCGCCTGCTGGAAAGCGCGGCCACGCCGGACGGCAGGCTCGCCGCCTGGTCGGGTCCGACCGATATCTTCATCACGCCCGGCTACCGTTTCCGGACGGCCGATCTCCTGATGACCAATTTCCATCTGCCGCGCTCGACGCTGTTCATGCTGGTCTCGGCCTTCAGCGGGCTGGAGACGATGCGCGCGGCCTATGCGCATGCCATCGACAGCGGCTACAGGTTCTACTCCTACGGAGACGCCAGCTTGCTTTACCGAGCGGAGACGAGCGATGGACGATGATCTGGAACACATGGACCGCGACGCTCTGGTCGCGGAGGTGAAGAAACTGCGCGCCGGCATTCGCACCCATCGCGACTCCACCGGCCACGATCTCTGCTGGCATCACCCCGACCTCTGGGCCCTGCTGCCGGAAAAGACCGAACCTGCCATCGCGGTGCCGCCCTGGGAAAAATTCATGCGCGGCTGCATCCGCTACCGGCAGTCGCTCGACGAGCAGGCACCCGGCGCGCCTGTGCACGACAAGGACTTCCATGGCTGAGGCTTTCACCTTCAAGCTGCTTGCCACCGACGGCAGGGCGCGGCGCGGCGTGATTTCGATGCCGCGCGGCGAGATCCGGACGCCGGCCTTCATGCCGGTCGGCACCGGTGGCACCGTGAAGACCATGTACATGGACCAGGTGCGCGGCGTCGGCGCCGACATCATCCTCGGCAACACCTATCATCTGATGCTGCGGCCGGGCGCCGAGCGCGTGGCGAAGCTCGGCGGCCTGCATGAATTCGCCCGCTGGCCGCATCCGATTCTCACCGACAGCGGCGGCTTCCAGGTGATGTCGCTGTCGAAGCTGAGAAAACTCTCGGAAAAGGGCGTCACCTTCCGCTCGCATATAGACGGCGCGCCCTACGAAATGTCGCCGGAGCGGTCGATCGAAATCCAGGGCCTGCTCGACTCAGACATCCAGATGCAGCTCGACGAATGCACGGCACTTCCAGCCAAGCCGAAGGAGATCGAGCGCGCGATGGAATTGTCTCTGCGCTGGGCCGAGCGCTGCAAGGCGGCCTTCGGCGACCAGCCGGGCAAGGCGATGTTCGGCATCGTCCAGGGCGGCGACAGCGCGGCCATGCGCGTGCGCTCCGCGCAGGCGCTGAAGGCCATGGACCTGAAAGGCTACGCCGTCGGCGGGCTGGCCGTCGGCGAGCCGCAGGCGGTGATGCTGGACATGCTCGACATCACCTGTCCGGAACTGCCTGCCGACCGGCCGCGCTACCTGATGGGCGTCGGCACGCCGGACGACATCTTGAAATCGGTGGCGCGCGGCATCGACATGTTCGATTGCGTGATGCCAACCCGCGCCGGCCGCCATGGCCTCGCCTATACGCGCCGCGGCAAGGTCAACCTGCGCAATGCCCGCCATGCCGACGATCCGCGGCCGCTGGACGAGGAGAGCGACTGCCCGGCCGCACGCGACTATTCGCGCGCCTACCTGCATCATCTGGTGCGTTCGCAGGAGTCGCTTGGCGCGATGCTGCTCACCTGGAACAATCTTTCCTACTATCAGAAATTGATGCAGGACATCCGCGCCACGATCGAAGCGCAGGCCTTCGATGCACGTGCCGCAGAGATCTCCGAAGGCTGGGCGCGGGGTGATATTCCGGTGCTCTGACCGGCTCAGGTGCTGAGCGACGTCGAGGCCCGCAGGCTGCAGCCGGTGATCTGGAAGCTACCGTCGGGCTGCTGCTCCAGCGTATACACCGCCTCGTAATCCTTGCCATCAGGCCCGACGATCATCACCTGCTGGATAATCGAGGTCGGACCGGTCTCCTCGACCTTGCCGAAGGCATAGCTCTGCGGCTTGCGCACCGGCGCGTAGCCGTTGGTCACCATGTTCATGAACATGTCGACCGTCGGGAAGACGCGTTTCACATTCGGCGCGGCGAAACTGTAGGCCCTGACGCCGTCATTCGCGATGAAGGCTTTCAACTGGCTGTCGATGACCGTCTGCGCCGCCTTGACCTCGGCGTCGCCTGCAAGCGCCGAGGACAGGAAAAGGAATGGAATGATTGCGAATGCGAATAACGAGCGGCGCATGCCTGCCTCCATTGTCCCCAGGGGAAATCGCAGTCCGAAGATGCATCCTAACATACGCATGGCGCCGCTTGGTGGTTTCAGCAAATCGCAGGCGCCGCGATTCGGCGATGCCGCCATGCTTGGTGCTCGTTGCTCGGCGCCTTTCGGCTGGTGCTTGAAAGCTGGGCGCCACTCTGCCAAAAGGGCCGCTTATTCGCGCAGAGGCTAGGCAGGACCGGCAATGAAGGCATTTTTCGTGCAGATTAAGTGCGATCTGGGCAAGGCCTATGAGGTTGCCGGCGCGCTTGCCGATGCCGAGATCGCCTCGGAAATCTACTCGACCGCCGGCAATTACGACCTGCTCGCCAAATTCTATGTCGAGGATGAGCAGGACGTCGGCCACTTCATCAACGAGAAGGTGCAGATTCTGCCCGGCATCAAGGACACCTTCACCATCGTCACTTTCCGCGCCTTCTGAGTCGCCCTTTGTCGTTTGCCCGGGCGCGAGGCAAAGCCTGACCCAGCCCCGTCGGCCCTGCCTCAATCTTAAGCAGTCCTGACATAACGACCGCCGGCATCCATCAAATCACCGATTGCGCTTGATTTTCTCCGACGACGCCAGTGAAATGGTGTCACAGGGGAGTACGCGATTGGCAGCGTTTGATGAAATGCTTCCGGAAGTTTCCGGACTGAGAAGACCATATTCGGCTTATGATCGCTGGCTGAAGGAGCAAGACCCGGCCAGGCTTACCCAGAAAATGCAGGACGCCGAGCGCGTCTTCCGCAAGACCGGCATCACCTTTGCCGTCTATGGCGAGCAGGAAGCCTCAGAACGGCTGATCCCCTTCGACATCGTCCCGCGCATCATCTCCGGCAATGAATGGCGCCGCCTGACGCAAGGCATCGAGCAGCGCGTCCAGGCGCTGAACGCGTTCCTCGACGACATCTACCACCGTCAGGAAATCCTGCGCGCCGGCCGCGTGCCCAGGGAACTGGTCGCCAAGAACGAGGCCTTCCTGCCGGAAATGATCGGGGTCAGGCCGCCGGCCGGCGTCTATACCCACATCATCGGCGTCGACATCGTGCGCATCTCGGAGAACGAGTTCTACGTTCTGGAGGACAATGCCCGCACGCCCTCCGGCGTCTCCTACATGCTGGAGAACCGCGAGACGATGATGCAGCTCTTCCCCGAGCTGTTCCAGCAGATCAAGGTGCGGCCGGTCGAAAACTATCCGCAGCTCTTACGCCAGTCGCTGGCCGCGGTGCGGCCAAAGGGCACCAAGGATGCGCCGACCATCGCCGTGCTGACGCCGGGCAGCTACAACTCCGCCTATTTCGAGCATGCCTTCCTCGCCGACCAGATGGGCGTGCAGCTGGTCGAGGGCCAGGACCTGCGCGTCGTCGACGGCCATGTCGCGATGCGCACGACGGAAGGCTACAAGCAGATCGACGTGCTCTACCGGCGCGTGGACGATTCTTTCCTCGATCCTCTCACCTTCCGCCCGGACTCGGCACTTGGCGTGCCCGGCATCATGGACGTCTACCGCGCCGGCAACATCACCATTGCCAATGCGCCGGGAACCGGCATCGCCGACGACAAGGCAATCTATTCCTACATGCCCGAGATCGTCGAGTTCTACACCGGCCGCAAGGCGATCCTCGGCAACATCCCGACCTGGCGCTGCTCCGAGGGGGACAGCCTGAAATATGTGCTGGAGCACATCAGCGAGCTGGTCATCAAGGAAGTGCACGGCTCCGGCGGCTACGGCATGCTGGTCGGGCCTGCGGCGACCAAGAAGGAGTGCCAGGACTTTGCCAAGAAGCTCGCGGCAAAGCCATCGAACTACATTGCCCAGCCGACGCTGGCGCTGTCGACCTGCCCGATCCTCACCGAGAAGGGCTTGTCGCCCCGCCATGTCGACCTCAGGCCCTATGTGCTGGTCTCCGACCGCATCCAGATCGTGCCCGGCGGCTTGACGCGCGTGGCCCTCAAAGAGGGCTCTCTGGTGGTCAATTCCTCGCAGGGCGGCGGTACCAAGGATACGTGGGTGCTGGATGATTGAGCTGGGCAGGGGGACGCAGCAATCATGAGACGCATTCTTCCCTACTCGCTACTCGCTATTCGCTATTCGCTCGACATCGGGGCAAATTGATATGCTTTTGGGCCGTACCGCCAACGGGCTCTACTGGATGAACCGCTACATTGAGCGGGCCGAAAACATGGCCCGCCTTGTCGATGCCGGCCTGCGCATGGCGCTCACCCGTACGCAGAATGCGTCCGAGGAGTGGAACTCGGTGCTGCTGAGCGCGGGCTCCGACATCGCCTTCAGCCAGAAGTACCAGGACTATACCGCTGCCAACGTTTCCGACTTCCTGCTGCGCGACACCTCGAACCCGTCGAGCACCATGTCCTCGATCGAGACCGCCCGCAACAATGCCCGCATGGTGCGCACTGCGCTGACGCGCGAGACCTGGGAAAGCATCAACGAGGCCTGGATGTCGCTGAAGCGCATGCTGGCCAGGCCCATCGACGAGCGCGACCTGCCGAACGTGCTCGACGCCATCAAGCGCGAGACAGCGCTGATCCGCGGTTCGTTCTACGGCACCATGCTGCGCAACGAGATCTTCGATTTCTCTCAGCTCGGCACCTATGTCGAGCGCGCCGACAACACGGCCCGCATCCTCGACGTCAAATACTACGTGCTGCTGCCGTCGATCTCCTGGGTCGGCTCAACGCTCGACAACTATCAGTGGGAATCGATCCTGCGCTCGGTGTCGGCGCATCGCTCCTACCGCTGGGTCTACGACGCCGACTACAAGCCGACCAACATCGCCGACTACCTGATCCTCAACGTGCGCATGCCGCGTTCACTGACCTTCTGCTACCGCTTCCTCGCCGAACACCTGAAATTCCTGGGCGACGACTATGGCGAGCGCCATGCCTGTCACGCCACGGCCGAAAAGACGCAGGCAATGCTGAGGGCGGGCTCAATCAAGGACATATTCGACGCCGGCCTGCACGAGTTCCTGGCCAATTTCATCCGCGACAACACCAGGCTCGGCGACGAGATCGCGCTGGATTACAAGTTCTATTGAGCATCAGGCTCGCAACCGGAAACTGACGCCATGCGGCTCAAGATCACCCATCGGACAGACTACCGCTACGATGCGCCGGTGCAGTATCTCTTGCAGCGGCTGCGGCTGCTGCCAGTCAGCGGCCACACACAGACCGTTCAGTCCTGGGCTTTGAAGATCGATGGCGCGCGCGAGGAGGTACGCTTCACCGACCATTTCGGCAACGACACCCGGCTTTTGAGCGTCGAAGGCGAGCCTCACGCCATCGCCATTGAAGCTTCGGGCGAGGTGGTGACGCGCGACACCACGGGCGTATCCGGTCAACACCAGGGTTTTGCGCCGCTCTGGCTGTTCGCGCAGGAGACGCCGCTG
Source organism: Mesorhizobium sp. M4A.F.Ca.ET.020.02.1.1 (assembly GCF_004022645.1). Taxonomy (NCBI): domain Bacteria; kingdom Pseudomonadati; phylum Pseudomonadota; class Alphaproteobacteria; order Hyphomicrobiales; family Phyllobacteriaceae; genus Mesorhizobium; species Mesorhizobium sp. M4A.F.Ca.ET.020.02.1.1. The sequence continues at coordinate 5,595 of NZ_RZOI01000381.1, forward strand.
ACCGCCGCCGGCGAAGGCATTCGCGAGCTTGCCGCCTCGGCGGGCAAGGGCACGGATATCGAGCGGCTTCATCGGCTGATGGGCACGATCGGTGAGCGTGTCGCCTACAAGCCTGGCGCCACCACTGTGA
>NZ_RZOI01000382.1:0-5719 GCF_004022645.1 Mesorhizobium sp. M4A.F.Ca.ET.020.02.1.1
TTTTGCCTGTATGTGAGATGCGTCACATCGTCCAGGCTGGCGGTGCTGAAGAGTGTTTTCTCGATCCATGACGACGATACTGGAGGCGGCGATGCGCGCGACCATTTCGATCCTCGTTCTGGCGGCGTCGTTGATGCCTCCGGCCTCGCTTGCCGACCCGGTGCAATCGTCGGAAGACATCATCAAGTTTTTCGCCAGCACAGCCCAGCTCGGCCAGTCGCGCGGAATATGCGTCGGCGCCGCAGACGAATGTGACGGCAAGGCGGACGCGCCGGCGCCGGCCGGCCTGGATATGCTGGTCAATTTCAATCTCGATTCCGCCGAACTCATGCCGGACGCCCGGGCCAAGCTTGGCGAATTTGCCAAGGCGCTGAAGGACAATCGCCTGAAGAGCCAGAACTTCGTCGTCGAAGGCTATACTGACGCCTCCGGCTCGCCCACCTACAACAGGGGACTTTCGGAACGCCGCGCCCAGTCGGTGACCGCATTCCTGCTGTCGAACGGCATCGAGCCGTCGCGCATCACGTCCGTTGGCCTTGGCGCAACCCTTCCGCGGGTGGCCAATCCCTACGATCCGGTCAACCGCCGCGTCGAGATGCGCATGAACACCCAGTAGATCGCGTGATCTTGCTAGAACACGCCGCCGATGCCGATCCCACCGCTGATGTCGGGGGGAGGAGCGGCCGGACGCGAGGACTGCGGCTTCGAGGACCTTGCGGCCTTTCGGCTGGTCGCCGCCTTGCCGCGCGCAGGGGCGGCATCCGACGATATCCTGGCCGGCTTGGTCCTTTGCACGACGACCGGATCCTTGCACACGCGGCCCGACTGCAAGAACAGGTCGCCCAGCAGTTCGACGGTGGGTTCAGTCGTCGATGCCGTGCGCCGGGTGTTCTTGTAGTAGCTGGTGACGGCGCGGACGGAGCCCTTGCCCCAATTTCCGTCGACGCTCGTGCGGTAACAGCCCAGGCGACGCAGCTCTGTCTGGATACTGCGCGCGAGATCGGTGGCCTTTTCCGGGTCCGGCTCGCCGGCCGACTTGCCGACGATCAGTGTTTCGAGGCCGGAGACTACGCTTTCCTTCGCGCCGTCGAGGCTGGCGACCTGCGTCCCGGCAGGCTTGGCCGAGGGATCCGACGGCGGTGTGATCTCGACCGACCGCAATGTCTGGCCGACGATGATCACCGCGGTCTGCAGGTCGTTGGAAGCAAGCTCGACCTGCAGCTTCTCCTTGGCGACCGGATCCGACAGGATGCGCGACAGGCTGGCGCTCAACTGGGTCGGATCGAGCACCTGCTGTTCGGTGAAGTAGAATTGCTCGCGCAGATTCGACTGATCCCACGGCACCTGACGACCGAGCGTGAGCGCCTCGGTCTCGTTGCGCACGCGTATCATCATGTCGGAAATGCTGAGCCCCGGGATTTCGATGTTCTGCAACAGGGCCGTGGTGAAGGGGCTGTTGTCGCCGGCTCCATCGACCGTGGTGTTGCCGGGCTGGGTCGCAAAGGCGACGAAAATGTTCTCGCCCACCTCGACCTGCGCGAGGCCATCGGCGGTGCTGGCACCTTCGCCCACCGGGTTGTTCCGGCAGGCGTCGAGGAAGATGAAGGTTTGCCGCTCACGGCTGGCAAATTTGGCGATCACATCATTGAGCCTGATCGCGCGCGCGGTCAGCTGCTCCAGGTTTTGCGCGTCGGGCGTGTCGACTGGCAAAAGATAGTTCTCGCCCTGAAGCTGGACGCCGTGGCCAGCGTAGAAAATGAGCACCGCGTTGGCGCCGGCAAGCTTGCCGGTGGCTTCCTGAAACAGCCTGGCAAATCCCTCCGCCGAAAGATCGGTGCCGGTGAGCACGTCGAAGTTCAGCCTTCTCAGGCTCTCGGAAAGTCTTCTGGCGTCGTTGTCGGCGTTGGCAAGGTGGGGGAGGCGTGCGCTTTGGTAGTTGGAATTGCCTATTACGATTGCCAGCCGCTTGGCGGGCTGGAGCGTCGGTTCTTCCACGGCGGCCGCCCAAACGCCTATCGGGCCGAGACATGAGAAGAGCAGAACCGCCACGATGCGCAGGAAGGGGCCACAGGTCATGACGCGAGCTCGTCTCAGTTGGCGACAGTCCTCGAGCAATCGAAGCGCTCCCCCCATTGACGCCTCTCGCGCGCCGAACCCGCATCTTCGAAGACCCAAAAATTTTACATCAGAACCCATCTCGAAGGAAGGGTGGCGCCGTAACCGGTCAAAGTGAGTTACTATGATCTTCGATCGATTTTCTGCTAGTATGTCGAAATCGTATCTGTGGGGGCCGGATCGTTGTTCTTGGAGAATTCAATCGCATAGCTTGCACCGACTGTTTGAGTAAAACTTTAAGTTCGGGGACACGAAAATGAAAGCAGCGAATTGGCTTCTGCGCCTGTGCGCCGCGTGCGCGCTCTCGATTGGCGCAGCATTGGTCTTCATGCCTTCGAAAGCCAATGCTTGCATCATTGAGGGCCTAGACGCCAACTGTTATCTTGGCGGAGTGGCCAACGGCGCGATTGTCGACACATCTCTGGACGCCCTTCACAACATTGTTGACGACATTGTCGAAGCGAATGTCGGTCCGGCCAAGGCAGCTCCGCCGGCACCAGCGCAGGCGGCGCCTTTTGGGGTTTTTGCTTCCGGCCAGCTTGCCCACACCGAACATGACGGCTTCAGGATTTCGAACAGCTTCGACACAATTGATGGACAACCTTTCGATGTCGATGAATTCTCCGCCGCCGTCAGCGTGGATTTCAATGCCGCCAAGCATTTCGGCTTCGACGATGAGCATGGGCTCAACATCGGCCTGTTTGGTGGCTATGCCTCCGCCGAGGTGGGTGTCGACGACCGCCGCTTTTCCAGCGGCGGCGATGCCACCAACAGAAGCGGGATGTTCGGCGGCTATGGACTCTATCGCCATGATACGAGTTATGCGCTGGTGGCGGCGTCCGCATTCCTCGGCAACACCGACGTCGAGAATGTGGACAGCGGCTCCGGCAACTATGACACGCAGGGCTATGCGATCACCGGGTCTATTGGACGCATCTTCAAGCTCACCGACCGGGTCCGTTTCGATCTGCGCGGCGGCTTGCTGGGCGTCACCTTCACCGGCGACGGATATGAGGACAGCTCCGGCACTGACTACGGCAAGAGCCACCTGTCCTTCGGCGCGATCAAGTTCGAGCCCGGCATCTATGCCGATTTCCAGCTTGGCAACGGCATGGTGATCAGTCCCTACGCACGGGCCGATTTCCAGCAGCGTTTCGGCTACTCCAACACGGCCAGCGTCGAGGGCGAGGAAAGCGAATTCGAGGACGCGGACTTTTCCGTGGCGCTGTACTCCGGATTCAATCTGAAGATGACGGGATCGACCACGCTCAGCACCGAAATTCGCGGCAAGTGGTCCGCGGACAGTTCGACCGTCGCCGGCAAGCTGGGTCTGAAAATCGCCTTCTGAAGACAAGGTCGGCAACGCCGGTCGTGCTGCTGCGAACTGCCACACGGTCGGCCGCTCTATCTTGGCTGTGCGCCCGTCAAGTTGAGGCTCCCTTGATACAGGTCGAGACGCTCGCGGTCTTCCTGCAACCATTCGATCGTTCGCTGCAAACCGGTTCGCAATGTCGTTTGCGCGGTCCAGCCCAATACCGTCGCTGCGTGTCGGGTCTCGGCCTGCCAGATATCCGTGTCCCAGCCTCGATCGGGCATGCTCTGCCAATGCGGTTCAGCCTCGCAGCCAGTCACGCCATGCACGAGAGCGACGATTTCTCCCAGCGTGGTTTGCCGACCGGTGCCGATGTTGAATATTGCCCCGGGATCCGCCAGCGGGCGACTTGCCGCGATGATCAAGGCGTCGATGACGTCTTCGACCCAAACGAAATCACGCGCCGTCTTGGGGTTCGCAAGCGGCGGCCATTTCCCGACCATCGCATGGAGGAGCAGTGACGGCACGAGGCGTCGCGGCTCTTCCCACGGCCCATAGACCGAATAGAGACGAAGTGTCGGAAAGCGCATGCCGGATCGTCTGGCAAGATCGCGGCAGAACGCCGTCGCCGCCGCCTTAGAGATTGCGTAGGCCCCTTCGGGCTCAGCCGGTTCGTCCTCGGACGGGGCGTGTCTCTTGCGGCCGTACTCCAGTGAGGTGCCGGTGTGCACGAAAGCCTCGACATTCGCCTTGAGCGAAGCAAGCGCCAGAGTGCGGATGGCTTCGAGGTTCGTCTTCGCGATCCTGGCCGCATCGGTCTGCCACGAATAGGCGCCATGCGCGGCCAGATGGAACACGTGGCGCGGCCGCAGTCGATGCAGCAGCGCTTCCACGGCCGAAGCATCCGTCAGATCGATGACATGCATCGAGAGCCGCGGCTGTTCTGCAGGAACACGCCAGGTCGCGAAACCAGGTCGCAGCAGGAGATCGACTTGCCAGCCCATCGACAGGAGCCGTCGGACCAGGCTCGCGCCGACAAAGCCGCTGCCGCCGGTCACAAGGGCTCGCTGCATCTCAGCCGGGCCGCATCCTGGCGAACTCGCCATAGTCGAACACATCGAGATACTGCCAGGCGGCCTCAGCGACTTTCGCATGCTCCTCGACCGAGAGTTCCGCTGCCGTCGCGCGATTGGCTTGCGGCGTGGCGCGGCGGATCGTTCCCCAGGGATAGACTTCACGCAGCGCCAGTCCATTCCATGTCGGCGCCGACAGCGCGGCGTGATCGTCGATGCCCAGAGCGGACAGAACCGGCGCCAGAGCCTTGCGCGCGTCGGACACGACATCTTCCAGCCTCACGATGTGCACCCGATCCGGATGACGATTGCGCGCGAGCAGGGCATGGTATTGGTTCAGGCACCAGGCCCGCAGATAGTCCGACAGGCGCATCGGAACCGGCCGCTTCTTCGTATCGGCGTAGGCGGAGAACGGATTGCGCACGACATGCAGCATGTGCGCGCCGGGCATCGCGGCGAGGATCGCCTCCGAGTCCACGGTGATGATCGGACTGTACCCGACATAGACTTTCTCGCGGCCGCTGCGGTTGTAATCCTTCCAGGCGTCGAATGTGGAGCGGAAGAAAGCAGCGACGTTGTTCGCCGTGCCGCGGCCGACGGCCTCCACATGCTTGATGTATTGAGCGCAACGCTCATCGTCGTTGAAGTCGAAGGCCGTGTCACGAAACTTGCTGACATACGGTGTGCGCGCACGCACCTTGCATTCTTCGTCGATGATCAGTTTGTAGTCGTCCACGGGAGCCGCATCGAGCGGGAAGGCCGGCCAGCGGTACTTGACCGGGAACAGAGACGTCATCGCGTCGTTGACGAGGCGCGTTCCGATCTGGGACTCGAACGGATAGACGAACATCTCCGGATGCCCGTCGAGAAAGCGGTGCGTGGTGTTTCCGCCATTTTCGTACATGGCGCCAAGCATCAGCAAGCGAAACCCGTCGGTCATCAATTCCTCCGAACATCATTCCTGGAACCGGCTTGCCAGGCATAGAACAGCGTCTGTTCCGCGCCCGGCATCCGGCGAAAGCCGTCAAATGGAAGGCGATCGATCATCCGCGACGGGACGGCCTCGATCGCGAAGATCTGGTTGCCGGCCGGCCAGACCAGGCTGGCCACGACTCGCCCGCTTTTGATATCGACCGCATGCAGCCCGCAAACGCATCTGTCCGGTTCGAGCCCCGGTGCATAGGCACGAAAGCGCGGAATGATCCGCGATGTGCCAACG
>NZ_RZOI01000383.1:0-5715 GCF_004022645.1 Mesorhizobium sp. M4A.F.Ca.ET.020.02.1.1
TCACAACATCAACATCGCCCATGTGTATCGCGCCCCCCGCCACAATAAATACTTGATCGTAGGCAAATTCCGCTTCATTGGCCAGCATCGAGCAACCAGTGCAGCCGTGGGGGCGGTGACAATCGGGCGCTTCACTGGCAAATTCGCAACCGGGACGTGATTCAGGCGATCAGGAGAGAACAGCATGGCATTTCTTGCCAAGGGAAAGATTTTTGCGGCCGTGGTGGCGGCGGTGGTTGCGCTGGCGACAGGCGCGCAGGCGGCTGGCAGCTGTGGCAAGAACAGCGCCGGCTTCGAAGCCTGGAAGCAGGACTTTGCCGCCCAGGCCCAGGCCGAAGGGGTCGGAGCGAGGGGGCTGTCCGCCCTGGCTGGCGCGACCTACGCGACGAGGACCATCTCCGCCGACCGCGCCATCCACAAGGCGTTCAGCGGCTCGGTGGAAGATTTCATGAAGCGCCGCGGCGGGGCTGCGATCATTTCCAAGGGCCGTTCGCTGAAGAAGTCGAACGCGGCGCTGTTCGACAGGATCGAAGCGACCTACGGCGTGCCGCCCGGCGTGCTGCTCGCCATCTGGGGCATGGAGACCGGCTTCGGCGCCTCCATGGGCAACCAGAACACGGTGTCCGCTATTTTGACGCTTACCTATGATTGCCGCCGGCCGGACTACTTTTATCCGCATGCCATTGCGGCGCTGAAGCTGGTCGATCGCGGGACGTTGACCTCCGCTTCGGTCGGCGCCATGCATGGCGAGATCGGCCACACGCAGTTCCTGCCCGGAAACGTCCTGAAGTATGGCGTCGGCAACGGAAATCTGCGCGACAGGAATACCGCGCTCGCTTCCACCGCCAACTACCTCAAGGGCCATGGCTGGCGGGCCGGCGCGGGCTATCAGGCGAACATGGGCGCCATAGCCGGCTGGAACTCGGCCAGCGTCTACCAGCAGGCCATTGCCCGCATCGCGGAGGCGATCGACGGCAACTGATGCCATCTCCACTCGACAGAAAGCCCGGCCATGCGCCGGGCTTTTTGTTTATGGAGCGGTGTCAAAGCCAATCGCTCGAAACGATCAGGTTCGATCCCGCTCTCAATAATGCGCGTAGCCGCTCAACGGGCATTTCTGGGAAATGGGAACCTGGAAGCTGCCGTCAATACCGCTGCAGTTACGGAATTTGGACGACCGCGGCGCCGGGGCCGCCTTCGACCTGCCCTTGGTGTCCATTTTGGTCGGCTGGTCGGAATGCGCGTAGCCGCTCACCGGGCATTTCTGGGAAGCGGGAACCTGGAAGGGGCCGTCAAATCCGCTGCAGGTACGGAACTTGGACGACCGTGGTGCCGTCGCCGCCTTCGACCTGCCCTTGCTGTCCATTTTGGTCGGTTGGTCGGAATGCGCGTAGCCGCTCACCGGGCATTGCTGGGAAATGGGAACCTGGAAGGGGCCGTCAAATCCGCTGCAGGTACGGAACTTGGACGTCGGCGCCGCCAGGGCCTGCGAGGACTGGCATCCGCCGAAGATGACTGCCGCTGAAAGCAAGAGAAAAAGACCGTTCTTCACTGTCGAAGTCCCTCCACTCCGCTGCCTTGCTTTCTGCCTATGGGGCAGGGTCAAAGCCCAATCACTCGCTCTCAACAATGCGCGTAGCCGCTCAACGGGCATTTCTGGGAAATGGGAACCTGGAAGCTGCCGTCAATACCGCTGCAGGTAAACAAGTTGGAGTTCCGCAGCGTTGGAGGAGCCGCCCTTGGCCTGCCCTCGATCATCGTCGGGACCCCGGTAGATTACGATTAGCCGCCGCCCAAGGGGCATTTCCGGGAAGCGGGAACCTCGAAGGTGCCGGTGAAAACATTTGAGCAGGTATGGAATTTGGGGTTCCGCGGCGCTGAGGTGGCCGCCTTCGACCTGGCGCTAATCTCCCTTTCGGACGGCTGCTCGAAATGCCCGTAGCCGCCTGGGGGGCATTTCCGGGAAGCTGGAACCTGGAAGATGCCGTCTCTCCCGGTGCAATTACGGAAGTTTGACGATCGCGGTGCCGGGGCTTGCGTGACCGCGGCCGGCTTTGGCTTGCCTTTGAGGACCATCCAGATTTCGGTCGGTTGGTCGAGCTGCAGGTTGTTTATATCGGAATAGGTGATCCGGCCGCTGCGCACGCCGGCAGCAAGGCGCTCGCAGAACAAGGCCGGCATGCGCTCCAGCGAGACGCCCATGAAACCGGCGATATCGTGCTTGAGCGTGATGTTCCAGGCGCGGGCTTCGGCGATGCAGCCGTCCAGATCCGGCTTTGGCTCACGCTTCGCGGCCTGCGCGGTCTGGCACGCCGCGAAAGCGACGGAAGTTGCCAGCAGAACAAAAATGCCTTTTTTCACTGTCAAAACCCCCGTCAATCCCGCGGCGGAACTTAGATGAAGCTACCGAAAGGTCAAACGGGAAACGTCATTTGGTCGTTCTTATTTTGCTTATATTAGGAACGCAAAATAGAAAACCCGGCGTCTCCACCGGGTTTCTTGCGTCGTTTCGGCTTTCGCGGGATCGGCACAGCGCACGACGGCGCTATGTCAGCCCTTGCGCGTGCGCGCCGCGAGCGTCCTCAGCCGCAGCGCATTGAGGCGGATGAAGCCGGCGGCGTCCTTCTGGTCGTAGGCGCCACGGTCGTCCTCGAAGGTGACCAGCGCGTCGGAATAAAGCGTCTTCTTCGACTTGCGGCCGGTGACCATGACATTGCCCTTGTAGAGCTTCAGTCGCACCGTGCCCTCGACGTCCTCCTGGCTCTTATCGATCATCGCCTGCAGCATCAGCCGCTCGGGCGAGAACCAGAAGCCGTTGTAGATCAGCTCGGCATAGCGCGGCATGAACTCGTCCTTGAGGTGCGCGGCACCGCGGTCGAGCGTGATCGATTCGATGGCGCGGTGGGCGGCGATCAGGATGGTGCCGCCGGGCGTTTCGTAGACGCCGCGCGATTTCATGCCGACGAAGCGGTTCTCGACGAGGTCGAGCCGGCCGATGCCGTTGTCGCGACCGAGGTCGTTGAGGGCGGCCAGCATCGTCGCCGGCGACAGCTTCTTGCCATTCAGCGCAATCGGATCGCCCTTGAGGAACTCAATCTCGATCTCGGTGACCTTGTCCGGCGCGTCCATCGGCGAGACGGTGCGCTGGTGGACGAATTCCGGCGGCTCCGTCCACGGATCCTCCAGCACCTTGCCCTCCGAGGAGGAGTGCAGCAGGTTGGCGTCGACCGAGAACGGCGCGTCGCCGCGCTTGTCCTTCGGCACGGGAATCTGGTGCTGCTCGGCGAAGTTCAGCAGGTCGGTGCGCGACTTGAAGGACCAGTCGCGCCACGGCGCGATGACCTTAATGTCGGGGTTAAGCGCGTAAGCCGACAGCTCGAAACGGACCTGGTCGTTGCCCTTGCCGGTAGCGCCGTGAGCAATCGCGTCGGCGCCGGTTTCCTTGGCGATCTCGACGAGGTGCTTGGAGATCAGCGGCCGGGCGATCGAGGTGCCGAGCAGGTAGGTGCCTTCATAGACGGCATTGGCGCGGAACATCGGGAAGACGAAGTCGGCGACGAATTCCTCACGCACGTCGACGATGCGGATGTCCTTGATGCCCATCAGCTCGGCCTTGCGGCGCGCCGGCTCCAGCTCGCCGCCCTGGCCGAGGTCGGCGGTGAAGGTGACGACTTCGGCGCCGAGCTCGGTCTGCAGCCATTTCAGGATGATGGATGTGTCGAGGCCGCCTGAGTAGGCGAGCACGACTTTCTTCACGTTCTTGGTCTTGGACATTTTAGGCGGTTCCGCGGGGAAAGGTTTCGCGGGCGAGGTATCACGGCGTTTCCGGGCTGCGCAAGAGAGGAACGGTCTTTGATAGCCGAACGCTGGACCAGACGCCGCCGTCCGGCCGCTGGCCACGGTGACGCCGATGGTCGTATCTGTTCGGCGGCGTGTTCTCGGCCTTCGCGCTCAAGATCCTGACGGCCCAGGCGAAACAGGCTCGCTCTCGCGCCAGCTGCCGGCCCAGCGGCCGGCGGCGAGCCAGTAGAAAATACCGCCGACCATGCCGGAGCCAATTACCGCCAGTATGGCGCTGGTATCGGTGACGACGAAGTTGGGATCGCCGCTCTGGCGGACGAAACCGAGGAAGGCCGCGGCGACGCCGCCGCCGGCGATCGCATAGAACAGCCAGTCGCGCCGTCCGAGGACCTCGGCGGCGAGGATGACGACGGTCGCCGGCATGAAGGCGAAATAGGCGACGAACAGCGCCACGAAGGGGATCGAGAAATAGAGCGAGGCGGTCGCCGTCGGGTGAGCCTGGTCCGGCGTATAGCCGAGCGAGCCCAGGAACAGGATGTTGAGGAAGGCGCTGGCCGCCAGCGAGGCGGCGATGTAGCCGACAAGGATGACGGCGAAGCGGATGAGGTAGGCGATGAAGCGGCTCACGCCTCGCCGTGCCCCGCGATCATCATGGCTTCGAGCGCCAGCCGGTCCACCTTGCGCATGCGCTCCGACTCCGACTTGAGCTGGCCGCAGGCGGCGAGGATGTCGCGGCCGCGCGGTGTGCGGATCGGCGACGCATAGCCGGCATTGTTGATGTAGTCGGCAAACTTCTCGATCGTCTCCCAGTCCGAGCACTGGTAGTTGGTGCCCGGCCACGGGTTGAACGGGATCAAATTGATCTTGGCCGGAATGCCCTTGAGCAGCTTGACCAGCGCCTTGGCGTCGTCGAGGGAATCGTTGACGTCCTTCAGCATCACATATTCGAAGGTGATGCGCCTGGCATTGGAGAGGCCGGGATAGGCCCGGCAGGCGGCGATCAGCTCCTTCAACGGGAACTTCTTGTTGATCGGCACGAGCAGGTCGCGCAGGTCGTCATTGGTGGCGTGCAGCGAGATCGCCAGCATGACGCCGATCTCCTCGCCGGTGCGGAAGATTTCCGGCACGACGCCGGAGGTCGAGAGCGTAATGCGGCGCTTGGACAGTGACAGGCCGTCGCCGTCGGAGGCGATCAGCAGCGCCTTCTTCACTGCCTCGAAATTGTAGAGCGGCTCGCCCATGCCCATCATGACGATGTTGGACACCTTGCGGCCCTCGGCCGGCACGATGGCGCCGTCCGGCGTGTCGCGGTCGGGGAAGTCGCCGAGCCGGTCGCGGGCGGTGAGCAGCTGCGCCAGGATCTCTTCGGTGGTCAGGTTGCGCACGAGCTTCTGCGTGCCGGTGTGGCAGAACGAGCAGGTCAGCGTGCAGCCGACCTGCGAGGAGATGCAGAGCGTGCCGCGGCCTTCCTCGGGGATATAGACGGTCTCGATCTCGACCGGGCGGCCGGCGCCGCGCGGCGGAAAGCGGAACAGCCATTTGCGGGTGCCGTCGGCGGAGATCTGCTCCTCGACGATCTCGGGCCGCGCGACGGTGAAATGCCTGTCGAGTTCGGCGCGCAGATCCTTGGAGATGTTGAACATGCCGGAAAAGTCGGAGACGCCGCGCACATACATCCAGTGCCAGAGCTGCTGGGCGCGCATTTTGGCTTGGCGCTCCGGCACGATGCCGGCCTCGACCAGGGCGGCGCCGAGCTCGGCCCGGGTGAGGCCGATCAGCGTCGGCTTTTCGGCCGGCGCGGCGCGGGCACGCAAGGCGTCGCGCGCGCCTTCGGCGGTAAGATCAAGTGAAAGGGTCATGGTTGCGCCAATATAAGCGGTTTGCGGCCGATTTCAGCATCGTGCCCGAAATGAA
>NZ_RZOI01000384.1:0-5715 GCF_004022645.1 Mesorhizobium sp. M4A.F.Ca.ET.020.02.1.1
GATCGGAGGTCGTGTCATCGGTCGTCGCCGCGGCGGCGTCCTGCTCCGCCAGCTTGGCGGCTACCTGGTCGATCTTGTCGTCGAGCACGCCCGTGGCCCACTCTGTGACCTCGTCGTCGACCGGCTTGTTGGCCATCTCGGCAAGCGCCGCGTCGAGCGATGGGACTTCGGCAGCGGCTTCGTCGGCCGCGGTCTGGGCCGCGGCGGCTGCCGCTTCGGCGTCAGAGATGGCAGTCTCCTGATCGGCGATCTGCCCTTCCAGATCGGCGATCTGCGCGGCCTTGGCCGCCTCCTCCTCGGGCGTTGCCGGCGTCAGCGCATTCGCCTCGGCGAGCTGCTCGTTGAGGTCGGCGAGTGCGGCCTGGGCGTCGATGACCGCCTGATTGGCGGCTTCGACCGCGGCCTGGGCGTTCTGGGCATTCGCGGATGCCATCACATAGGCCTGCACTGCGGCGAAGTTCTTGCTCTTGGAGTTCATGTAAGCGTTGATGTTGCGCTGCAGCGAGTTCAGCCGGCCGAGCTTGGCGTGGAGATTCTTCTCCTTGGGCGTGGCGGCGACCTCGACGTCATCGACGGCGGCCTGCGTCTTCTTGCCTGACTTGGCCGATGCCGACTTGCCATGCGTGCTCTTGCCGTGCGTGCCGGAATTGCCGTGCGTGCCGCTCTTGCCGGAATTGCCGCCGCCACTATTGCCGTGGCTGCCGCCACTGTTGCCATGGCCGCCGCCGTTGCCGCCGCCATTGCCGTTGCCGGCCAGCGCCGGAGAGGCCAGGAGCGCGAATGCGGCCACCGCCGCCAATAGGGTTTTTCGGGTTGTCATAGTACCTCCTCGGGGATTCGCCACCTCGCCTACCCGCTATAGCAGTGTCGTATGCAAATTTGCTAATTCGAAGAAGTAAACTTTAGACAAATATAGTAGCGATGCGCGACCAACGCGCCGAGCGGAACGGGTAAGATATTGAAACCAAAGAGGATTATGGCGAACCAATAGCGACTGCACCCTTTGGACCGCAGAAGCCCTATACTGATCAGACCTTGGTCCTAACTGATCATGGGACGCAGTTACGCCAGCAACATCTTGCAGAACACCAAGTGAAACCTTTTGGCGGCAAGATGCTCAGCTTGCAACCAAAGGTACAGTGACTGTCGTTGCGTAATTGATCGGATACTGGTCGAAATACGGGAACTCGATGACGAAGGCGTAGCTGGCGGTCAGGTGCGCCATCTTGAAGCCGCCGCTGGCGGGATCGGTCGCTATCGTCACGACGACGTTCTTCAGGCCCAGCGCCAGCAGTTTCTGTGTGGCGATCGCCTGGATCTGGCTCTGCGAGAGCGTGTTGTTGAGCTGCAAGGCGCGGGCCGACGTTTCCAGCGTGTAGCGGACGGTCGACGTGGCATTGAACGACCAGCCGAACGCGAAGATGCCGAACAGCAGCATCACCAGGAACGGCGCGATCAGCGCGAACTCCAGCCCGGCGCCGCCGGACCGGTCGCCGAGCCATCTGGCGATCCGTTCAGCGGACACGGATCACCTCCTGATGGGTCATGACGCGCGGATCCGGAAAGATGCCGAAATTGAACGGCGGCACCCAGGTGCCCGTCGCCGTGATCTGGATGAAGGCATTCGGCAGCTTGGTTCCGCCGCAGATCGTAGTCTCATCCACCACCGTGGTGCCGCACTTGTAGGATCTGACCAGCACGACCGCGGCATCTTCGGGCTTGTTGTCCCAGCTCGAAAACGCGACCGCCTGCGTTCCCGCGTCATTGGTCGCGCCGGCCATCACCAGATTGGCCGCGGTTTTGACACCGGCGCGCATCTGCAGGTAGCTCGTCACGTAGGACCAGCCGTCGGCGATGCCGAGGCAGACGAGGCACAGGATGGGCAGCACCATGGCAAATTCCACGGCGGCTATCCCGGTCTTGTCCCGGAAGATGCGTGCGACCCGCTCACCCATCCGGCTACTCGACGAGCTGAACGGACTGCGCCGCCGGAATGTCCTTCATTCCGTAGCTGGTGCAGTCCTGCTTGATGGTCGTGCTGCCGGACCACTGGATGGTGTCGGCGACGACCTGGGTGCAGCCGCCGTTCCCGGAGAAATTGCCGAGGTAGTTGACCTGCTGCCTGGGGAAATAGATGGCGCCGGTCAAAAGCGAGTCCGCCGTGCCGTTGAACGTGCTCTGCGCCGCGGTCCCCGTCCTGTCGCCGTAGAACAGCACGCCGGAATAGGTGCCGGAGGTCGGCGCGCTCAGGTTCACCGTGGCGTTGCCGTTCATGCTGACGGTGTTGCTGCCGGACATGAAGATGGTCACGCCGGTGCAGGGTGCGGCGCAGGTGATGACCGCGTTGGCGTTGATCTTGAAACCGCCCTGCACGACATAGACACCGGAAGAAAGCGCGACATTGCCCTTGAGGTCCATGCCGCTGCAGTAGGTGCCGGCCTGGAGCGTTTGCGACGTCTTGTTGCCGTTGACATTCCTGCACGGGTTGGTGGCCGCGGGCGTCGGCAGGCTGGCGTAAGGATCGGCGGCAGGCAAGGCCTTGGTGACGTTGGAGCTGCAGGTCGTGGTCGCCGGATTGTTCAGCACCATGCCACCGACGGTGACAAGGCAGTCGGCCTTGAGCGCGGCCGATCCCTGCGTCCTGATGGCGTCCGCAGCAACCGAATTCGACATGATGACGCAGCCGGTGAGGTTGACGCTGGTGTTGCCGGAGAAGAGCGCCGCCTGCGGGGCCGACTGATTGAGCGCCTGGACGCAGGCCTTCGAGGCGTCGGTGATCAGCGCTACCGCCCTCGCCCGCTGCGGAACCGGGCTGCTGTTGAAGATGGCCGTGAAATAGCGATCGAGCTGCTGGTTGACGATGACCTCGACCGCCTTCTTTGCGGTGTTGGGGCCTGAAGACGGCGGCGTGTTGACCTGGATCGTGCCAGCAAAGCCGTTGGTGGTTGCCGAGGTGGTGGAGGCGGCGACGATGGTCGGGTTGTCCGAACCGGCGACCTTTTCCAACGCGCCCGCATAGGCCGCGGCATCGGCCACCGCCTGCAGCTTCAGGCTGCTGTAGTACCAGAGCGAGGTCTCGACACCGAGGCCGGCGCCGCCAACGACCACCGGCAAGGCGAAGGCGAAGATGACGGCGACGTTGCCGCCCGCGCCTCTGCGTCCCAGCAGGCGGTGAAAGTGATCCATGAAGAAACGGGCGCGCAATGCCATGCCACCATATGAGCAGGCATGCATAAACGAATGCCTAAGATTTTCGCTCGACTTGTCGCGGGCGGCGCTTGAAGGGCCGATTTTTCAAAGACTTGCCGCAAATGGCGCGTCTTTGATATAGCGGCTTATGGCGCCCTGAGGATATCGGCGCCCGGCTGCTCGTCGAACAGCACGGAACAGCCGCGTTCCAGCGCCACGGCCGACAACTCGTTCGCCACCATCTCGTCCGGCGAAATGAAATCCCCGGTCAGCACGCGCAATTCCTCCACTGCCCGTGCCATCGAAACCAGGCGTCCGGCGGCACGGCCGGTGACGCAGGCATTGACGATATAGACGAGGTCTGAAATCTCGAAATGGCCCATGTCAGGCCTCCCGCAAACGGCGTCCCTATCCGTCAACAACGCCGCCGGCCAGACGATGTTCCGGTCTTCGGCATCGTACCTCGTCATGCTGCACTGCGCTGCGACGTCCCCCCAAAGTGACAAAAAAACGAGATTCCGACAAGATTGCGCATCCTCGCCGTTGGCCGCGACGAATGCCCTCGCCGGCCCCTCGGCGCCGCTTGACAACAGACCCTGTTTGTTCTCTTTTTGTTCGACAAAAAATTCCTTAAAACAGGCCCTGCTAATGCTGCAACGCCGCAAGGTGAACGGGATGGCGCAGGGCGCAGAAGCCACCATCCTGCATGCCGATCTCGACGCCTTCTATGCCTCGGTCGAGCAGTTGCTCGACCCCTCGCTCAGGGGCAAGCCGATCGCCGTCGGCGGTGGCGTGGTGCTGGCCGCCTCCTATGAAGCGAAGGCCTTCGGCGTGCGCGGCGGCATGCCCGGCCGCAAGGCACGCGAGCTTTGCCCTGAACTCATCTTCGTCGGCGGCCACTTCAGCGAGTACCAGCGCCTCGGCGACGCGGCGATCAAGGTGCTCGACGATTTCACGCCGCTGGTCGAGCGGATATCGATCGACGAGGCCTTCGCCGACGTCGCCGGCTGCACGCATCTGTTCGGGCCGCCCGACGAGATCGCCCATGCCATCCGCCGCCGCGTGAAGGCTGAGCTCGGCCTGCCGATCTCGATCGGCGTGGCGCGCACCAAGCATCTGGCCAAGATCGCCTCGCAAGTCGCAAAACCCGACGGGCTTGTCGTGGTCGAGCCCGGCACGGAGCTCGCATTCCTGCACGACCTGCCGGTCACGCTGATGTGGGGTGTCGGCCCGGCGACCAGGGCGCGGCTGGCCGACATCGGCGTCGAGACCATCGGCCAGCTCGCTCGCACCCATGGCGGCGCGCTGAAACGCCTGCTGGGCCCGGCCGCCGGCGAAAAGCTCGCAGCGCTTGCCTGGAACCGCGACCCGCGCCGGCTGGAAACGCACCGCCGCGCGCACTCCGCCGGCGCGCAGTCGGCGCTTGGGCGCAAGCCGGCGCTGCCGCGCGTCTTCGTGCCGACGCTGCTGCATCTCGCCGACCGCGTCGCCAGCCGCCTGCGCGCCAAGGCGCGGCCCGGCCGCACCGTAACGGTGCGCGTGCGCTTCGCCGACATGCGCGCCGTCAGCCGCTCGGTGACGCTGGAGCAGCCGATCCAGGCCACCGCGATGCTGGCCGAGATCGCCGAGGAACTGGTGCGCGGCGTGCTCGCCGCCAATGCGCAGGAGCGGGAGATTTCGCTGCTTGCCATCTCTGTCTCGCATCTGGAGGAAAGTGCCGAGCTGCAGCTCGAACTGCCGCTCGGCCTCGCCGACGAGAAGCTCAGGCCCGGCAGCCGCAAGGGCCTCGCCCGCTTCGGCGCCGACCGCGCCATCGACAAGATCCGCCAGCGTTTTGGGCGGGAGGCGGTCGGCTACGGCACGGTGGCGCTGGAAGCAGCACGCTCGGTGCCGGATGCGTTCAGGGAGCTGGCCGAGAAGGAGCTGTAGCTGGCCGATCGCCAACCCTACCGGCGACCGGTGCTCCAGTAGCGGTGGACCCTGACGCCGCCGGCGCTTCCGCCGCGCCATGGCTCGCAGGCGATCCCGTCACGGTCGGCATCATGTGTCGGCCAGTAGCCGGGTTGCCCGCGACGCGCCGGAGCCAGACCAACGAAGCGAGCGGCGGTACAGTTCGGGAAAGCGGCAAGGTGCCTGAGGGCTGTCACCGGCGAGTCGATCCGGATCCCGACAAAGCCGTAAACGACATAGCCGGACAAGAGGATGAAGGGTGCAAAGAGAGCTACCGATCTCAGCCTGCCCAGCCTGTAATGATGACGAGGTGCAGGCCAACGCAAGAATGGTAAAAGCATTCTTCACGCCCCCCGGTTAGTGCCTAAAAAAGCGTAACCTAGGCCGCCCGCCGCGACAACCAGTCATGCAAGGATGTGCGGAGGCCGGC
Source organism: Mesorhizobium sp. M4A.F.Ca.ET.020.02.1.1 (assembly GCF_004022645.1). Classification (NCBI taxonomy): domain Bacteria; kingdom Pseudomonadati; phylum Pseudomonadota; class Alphaproteobacteria; order Hyphomicrobiales; family Phyllobacteriaceae; genus Mesorhizobium; species Mesorhizobium sp. M4A.F.Ca.ET.020.02.1.1. Next base: position 5,570 of record NZ_RZOI01000384.1, read on the forward strand.
CGCGATCCCTTCTATGCTGGCGGGACAGCGCCCCCCTCCTGGTCTGCCGACCCGAGGCACTGCCAATCTCCCCGTCGGGGAGATGGCCGGCGGGACAGAGGGGGCTCGGCGGCGGGTGGCGCCCTGCGAGGACCCTCTCCATCTGC
>NZ_RZOI01000385.1:0-5701 GCF_004022645.1 Mesorhizobium sp. M4A.F.Ca.ET.020.02.1.1
ATTGGGAAGAGATCGCGCTTTCCGATACGACGGATATGGGCATGCCGATCACGCGCACGCTGGCCAACAGGACCCGCGTGCTCGGCATGTTGCGCTTCTATGCCGGCATGGCCACCTCCATTCACGGGCAGACGATCGGCAACTCGCTGCCCGGCGAGATCGTGTCCTACACCCGCAAGGAACCGGTCGGCGTCGTTGGCGCGATCATTCCCTGGAACGCGCCTGCCGCCGCCTCGATCTGGAAAATCGGCCCGGCGCTCGCCACCGGCTGCACCATCGTGCTGAAGCCCTCGGAAGAGGCGCCGCTGACGCCGCTGCTGATCGCCGAGATCATGCTGGAAGCGGGCCTGCCGGAGGGCGTTGTCAACGTCGTCACCGGCACCGGCGCCGAGGCCGGCGCGCCGCTGGCCTCGCATATGGATGTCGATAAGGTGGTCTTCACCGGCTCCACCGCGACTGGCCAAAGCATCCTGCGCGCCTCGGCCTCCAACATGAAGCGCGTTTCGCTGGAGCTTGGCGGCAAGTCGCCGGTGATCGTCTGCGCCGACGCCGACATCGAGCGCGCCGTGCCGGTGGCGGCGATGTCGGTCTTCGCCAATTCCGGCCAGATCTGCATCGCCGGCTCGCGGCTCTTCGTCGAGCAGCCGATCTATGAGGAGTTCGTCGAGCGGGTCGCCGCCCATGCGGCAAAGCTCAGGATCGGCGACGGCGCCGATCCGGCAACCGAGATCGGGCCGCTGATCTCTCCCCGTCAGCTCGAGCGCGTCACCGGCTTCATCGCGGACGGCGTGCGGCAGGGCGCTAGGCGAATTTGTGCGGCAGGAAGGCGTGCAGCAGCGTTTCGACCGAGGGATTGGGCGAGCCGGGGTCGATGAGGTTGGCGCGCTGCAGCGCCACCATGTCTTCGTCGGAGAGCCTCTCCAGCGCGCGCGCCTTGAGCAGCGCGCCCATCTTAACCGCCGGCAGGCCTTGCGGCTCGATGACGGCCATGTCCCAGCCGCTGCCCTTGACGCAGAGCACGTCCCACTCGTCGCCGATGAGATCCGTGGCTTTGATCTTGCACGACGTGTTGCCGCCGCCATGCAGCACCAGCCGCGGCTCGCCGCCGAGCAGCCGGGTCGTATAGACGCGCAGCGCGAGGTCGCGGCCGACGCCCTTCTTGGCATAGTCGGCAACCATCTTTTCCGCGTCGCCGTCATTCCACAGGTTCTTCATTTCGCTTCGTCCGCTTTCATGTCTTTGATTGCTGTGAACAGGAATGCCGCGACGCTTTGATGACAATGCGCCGGCGGCGAGGATTGTTTGTCTAGGAAGCCTTCTTGGTCACCGCTCGGGCATGGTCCAGCAGCCGCTGCGCCATGCGCGCGCCGACCACCAGATGCGTGCAGAGTCCGCCGGCGAGCGCGGCAAGCAGCGGCTCGAATTTGCTGTCCTCCTGCACCACCATCAGCCGCTTTTCGATGGCGCCGAGCGAGCCGAGCTCGGCGGAGATGACCCGGCGGTTGTAGCTGCAGTCGAGCGCCTTGCCGCCGGCGTCGATGATCTGTCCGGCGATCACGCCGGCGGCGCCGGCGTTGCGCAGCACTTCCATTTCGCTCACCGTCAGCGCGCCACATTTGACGACATGGCTGTCGGCGTCGACGGTGCCGACGGAAAACAGCGCGAGGCTGCAATCGCTGATGCCTGCCAGTTGTTCGCGGATCACAGGCTCGGCGCGCAGGGCCCGCGCCAGCTCTTCCGTCGACAGCACCAGCGGCGCGTAGAAGTTCAGCCCCTTGGCATTGAGCCGCCGCGCGATCTCCATCGTGCACTGGTCGGGCCGGTAGGAGTAGGGCGCGCCGAGGTTGCCGCAGAGCTGCACCACGGTCACGTCCTGCAGGTCGGCGAAGGACATGATGTCGGCGATGGTGTAGACGGTGCGGCCCCAAGCGACGCCGATGCGGTCGCCCTTTTTCACCAGCTCGAGAAAGACGCTGGCCGCCAGCACCGCGATGTCGGTCGACGGATCGACGACATAGGCGTTTTCCGGCGCGATCCAGACGGCGTCGAGCTCCAGCGCGTCTTCCAGCTTCCGCGCCATGACGTCATCGGTGAACAGCTGGGTCGAGGTCGAGATGTTGACGATGCCGGTCTCGCGCGCCTTGCGCAGATACATGGCGACCGACGCGCGTGAAATCTTCAGCTGGTTCGCCACTTCGTCCTGGCGCATGCCATGCGCATAGTAAAGCCAGGCGGCCTTGTGGATAAGCTGTTCTGCCGGTCGGATTGCCATGCCATCTCCTCGCTGACATTATTCACGGCTCTCGACAAAAGTCAAACCGAGTGGAGGTATGCGTTTCCCTTTCGCCGGCTGAATCTAGATCACCATTGTGCCAAATGCCCCCTGTCGTGGCATCGTTGGTGGTGACGAGGCGCGGAGCCTGTGATTAGAAGTCGATCATGCAACATTACAGCTTGCGCAGCGGGAGGACGGGATGAGCAATCCCTATGAACAGGATCTCGACAGGAACGCCGCCAACCATCAGCCGCTGACGCCGCTCACCTATCTTGAGCGAGCGGCAAAAACCTATCCCGATCATGTCGCCATCATCCATGGCAATCAGCGCATCACCTATCGCGATTTCTGGCGGCGCTCGCTGAGACTCGCTTCGGCGCTGGCCAAGCGCGGCATCGGCAAGGGCGATACGGTGACGGTGATGCTGTCGAACACGCCACCGATGCTGGAGGCGCATTTCGGCGTGCCGATGACCAGGGCGGTGCTGCATTCGCTGAACACGAGGCTCGACGCCGCCGTCATTGCATTCCAACTCGACCACGCCGAGACCAAGGTCCTGATCGTCGATCGCGAATTCTCCGGCGTGGTCAGCCAGGCGTTGGCATTGGCCAAGGCCAAGCCATTGGTCATCGATTATGACGATCCCGATTACGCCGCCGACGCGCCCTATCCGAAGGGCGAGCGGATCGGCACGCTCGACTATGAGGAGTTCGTCGCGGGCGGCGATGAGGCTTTCGCCTGGTCGATGCCGGATGACGAGTGGGACGCCATCTCGCTCAACTACACATCGGGCACCACGGGCAATCCCAAAGGCGTCGTCTACCACCATCGCGGCGCAGCGCTGATGGCCTACACCAACACCATCCATGCCGGCATGGCCAAGCACGCGGTCTATCTGTGGACGCTGCCGATGTTCCACTGCAACGGCTGGTGTTTCCCGTGGACGCTGGCCGTTCAGGCCGGCACCCATGTCTGCCTGCGCTGGGTGCGGCCGAAGCCGATCTACGACGCCATTGCCGATCACGGCGTCACCCATCTGTGCGGCGCGCCGATCGTGATGTCGGTGCTGATCAACGCCAGGGAGGAGGACAAGCGGCAGTTTCCGCAAACCGTCACCTTCAACACGGCGGCCGCGCCGCCGCCGGAGGCCGTGCTGTCAGGCATGGCCGATGCCGGCTTCGCCGTCACCCATCTCTACGGCCTGACCGAGACCTACGGGCCGGCTGTCGTCAACGAATGGCACAATGAGTGGGACGAGCTGGAGAAGGGACCGCGCACGGCGAAGAAGGCGCGCCAGGGCGTGCGCTATGCTTCGCTCGAAGGCCTGACGGTGATGGATCCCCAGACGATGACGGAAACCCCGGCCGACGGCGAGACCATCGGCGAGGTCATGTTCCGCGGCAACATCGTCATGAAGGGCTATCTGAAGAACATGAAGGCGACTGACGAGGCCTTCGCCGGCGGCTGGTTCCACTCAGGCGATCTCGGCGTCATGCATCCGGACGGCTACATCCAGCTCAAGGATCGCTCCAAGGACATCATCATTTCCGGCGGCGAGAACATCTCCTCGATCGAGGTCGAGGACGCGCTCTACAAACATGCCGCCGTCGCCTCCTGCGGCGTCGTTGCGAAGTCCGATGACAAATGGGGCGAGGTGCCGGTCGCCTATGTCGAGCTGAAGCCCGGCAAGAGCGCGACCGAGGCCGAGATCATCGACCATTGCCGCACTTTGATCGCCCGCTTCAAGGTGCCGAAGGCAGTGGTGTTTACGGAAATCCCGAAGACATCGACCGGGAAGATTCAGAAGTTCCGGCTGCGGGAAATGGCGAAGGGCCTCTGAGTTCGTCATCCTAGGGTGAAGCAGTCGCGGAGCGACGTTGCGGAAACCCTGGGTCCATGCCGTGACCTTGCGGCCGTGCTCCGGCGGTCGAGAATAGCCCTGCACGAATGGCGCCGCTGGCAAGCTAACTGCTTGATCCGACTTTATTCTTTGGCCGACGTCACGGCATTGATCCCAGGGTCTGCGCCGCGTCGCTTCGCTCCTTGCTTCGCATAGGAAGACGAACTCATTCGTCGGGTCCAACCTTTCCTCACTGTCACCATCTGTCACCAATTATACGCGTACGTCGAATCCGCGTTGACATCGCGCTCGTTTCGATTTACGAGTGACGAAAATTGAAATTCGTCACTCGTTATTTGACAGAGAGCTAATGTCCGAAGCCGCCAACATCGTGGCCGACCCCGCCCGCCAGGAAAATGTGACGCGCATCCTCGATTGCGCCGAACGCCTGTTCCGGCACTACGGCTACGGCAAGACCAATGTCGCCGACATCGCCCGCGAGCTCGGCATGTCGCCGGCCAACATCTATCGTTTCTTTGCCTCCAAGGTCGAAATCCACCAGGCCGTCTGCGGCCGCATGCTCGGCGCCAGCTACAAGATGGCCTACGAGATTTCGCGCTTGCCGCTCAGCGCCGAGGAGCGGCTGCGCCGCTACGTGCATGCGCAGTACAAGATGACCATGGAAGTCATGCTCGATGACCAGAAGGTGCATGAGATGGTCATCGTCGCGCTCGAGCGCGACTGGGGTGTCATCGACAAGCATGTCGACAGCATCCACGATCTGTTCGCCGAGGTGATCCGCCAGGGCATCGAAGCCGGCGAGTTCAGGGACCAGGATCCGGTGGTCGCGTCGCGCTGCTTCGGCGCCGCTACCGTCATCCTTTGCCATCCGCAGATGGTGGCGCAGTGCCTTGCCAAGACCAACCGGGCGATGCCCGACGATCTCATCGATTACGCGATCCGAGCCTTGAAATAGCCGCCGCCCGCCGGGCGCCGGTCGACAAGTTTATCTCCAGTCAGGAGTGCTAAGGTGTCTTTGTCCAATTCCATCATCCGCGGGCTGCCGGTCGCCGGCCTGATCGTCGCCGCTCTCGGGCTCGCCGGCTGCAGCCAAGAGAAGGCCGAGGTCAAGGAGATCATCCGGCCAGTCAAGGTGGTCGAGATCGGTGAGGCCCAGACCACCCGCGAGCTCGACTATTCCGGCTCGGTGCGCGCCCGCACCGAGATGAACCTCGGCTTCCGCGTCGCCGGCAAGGTCACCGAGCGCCTCGTCGATATCGGCCAGCATGTGAATTCGGGCGACGTGCTCGCCCGCATCGATCCCTCCGACTACGATTTGTCGGTCAGGAGCGCGGCGGCGAGCCTCGATGCCGCCGAGCGGCAGGTCGAAACGGTGGATCTGGCAAAGAAGCGCGCCGAGCAGCTCTACGCCAAGAGCTTCGCCTCGAAGTCGCAGCTCGATCAGGCGACGCTGACCTATGCTCAGGCCGTGGCGACGCGTGACGCTGCCCGCTCGACGCTTGCCCAGGCGAAGAATCAGGTCGGCTACACCGATCTCAAGGCGAACGAGGATGGCATTGTCACCG
>NZ_RZOI01000386.1:0-5701 GCF_004022645.1 Mesorhizobium sp. M4A.F.Ca.ET.020.02.1.1
GCTCGACGATGGCGAGGCGACGCGGCAGGTCGGCGAAGAAGACCGCCGAGCCCGGCACGAAGACGGCGTTGCGGCGTGGCTCGCTGGCCGGATCGGCGCCGGTGTAGTGGAAGCCGGCAATGCCGTGGGTCTGGTGGCAGCCGGTGCAGCTCATCTCGTTGAGGCGCAGATTGAAGCCGGCCACTGACTTTATGGTGCGCAGCGCGTTGCCGCTGGCGACATAGTCCTTCAGCGCCTTGTCGACCGCGGCATCGTCGAGCAAGCCATAAGCGATGTTGTTCTGCGAGCGCGCCATGCCGCCCGGCGCCACGGAGACGGCGCTGGTTGCCAGGAATTTTTCGTCGACGATCAGCCGGCCGCGATCGAGATCGTAGATGTTGCGGTCGGTGAGCAGCCATTTGGCGAAGGCCTGCCGGTCGGCCAGCACCGTCTTGCGGTCGATCTGGTTCTCCATCCGCGATTCCTGGAAGGTGGCGGTGGCCGGATCCCATTTGAAGATCTTGAGCAGATATTCGGCGTGGCCGCCGAAATCGCGGCGCGTCGAGGCCGACAGGCGCAGCACCTGCATGTTGAGCTCGAGCCGCATGATCTGCGAGGAATTGAGCATGGCGCCCGACAGCGGGCCATCCTCGGAGCGCAGCCAAGCCGCAAGCTGCTCAGGTGGAAGGTCTTTTCCGCCGGCCGCCAACCAGCGCCTGGCGACGTCGGCGCAGGACCCATCGGCGGCGCGCGGGCGATCCTTGGAGGCGCGGCCCGTCGCGGTCTTCGGCCTGGCGTTGAAGACCAGGCTCATTGTCAGCGGCAGGCGCGAGGAGACACGCTCTCCGGGCTTTTCCTCGACCGAATAGTGGAAACGGTAGATCAGCCGGATCTCGCCGCATTCGGTGTGGCCGAGATAGCCGCGATCCATGCGGTTGACGACGCCGGTGAGGTCCAGCGTCGAGCCGTTGTCGTCGATGTATTTCGGATTGAACTTCTGGCTTGCGTCCTTGGACTTCGCCAATCCGGCAACATAGGGATCTGGGCTTGTCGCCGGCTCGTCGGCGATCTCCTGCTTGACGGCATTGCGCACCGGCGTCAGCGCGCGCACCGAAAACAGGCCGCGATTGTCGACATCGCGTGTCAGCCCGATCGCCGGCCCGAGCAAGCGGCTGATCGACAGACCGCCGCGCTCAAGCGCCTGCAGGGTCGCGGGATCGGTGACGGCGACGCTGGAATCGAGCGTAGCGGCAGGCGCCGCCCCAGCGCCGAAACCGGCCAACACCAGCAGAAACAGGAAACGGCCGATCGTCCGCAAGCGCCCCTCGCATCCCCTTGTCCGGGCGCCATGCTACAGGCCTTGTCCGGTCTCGGCCATAGTGCTCGAGCCGCTCATTCCAGCACCGGTTGCAAGCGAAAAATGCTGTGACTTGCTGCAACCATTGGGATAATTGTTGGTTGGGTCTGATTGGCACCAGGATGCCGGCCTGGCCGTTTGGAAATTCGCATCGCGAGGAGTTGCCATGCTCTGGAGAGGCCGTCGTCAGAGTGACAACGTCGAGGACGAGCGCAGCGACACCGGTGGCGGCGGCGGATTCGGCGGCGGCAGCCCCGGCCAGTTCCGCATTCCGATCGGTGGGCGCGCCGGCGGCGGTTCCAGCCTCTTCATCGTCATCCTGGTTGTGCTGGCCGGATGGTATTTCGGCTTCGATCCTTCACAGATACTGGGCGGCGGCGACAGTGGCGGCCAGATCACCGACGACAGCGGCAGCGAAGTCGGCGGAGGAGAGCCGGCTTCCGACGAGATGAAGCAGTTCGTCTCGACCGTGCTCGCCGAAACCGAGGACACTTGGAAAGGCATCTTCCAGGCCAATGGCCGGACCTATGAGGATCCGAAGCTGGTGCTGTTCAGCAGCCAGATCCGCTCGGCCTGCGGCTTCGCCTCGGCTGCGGCCGGACCGTTCTATTGTCCTGGCGACCACAAGGTCTACCTCGACATGACTTTCTTCCAGCAGCTCGACCAGCAGTTCGGCGCTTCCGGCGAATTTGCCCGGGCCTATGTGATCGCGCATGAGGTCGGCCACCATGTGCAGAATCTCACCGGCATCCTGCCCAAATTCAACAAGATGCGGCAGGGGATGAGCGAGGCCGACGCCAACCACATGTCGATGCAGGTGGAGTTGCAGGCCGACTGCTTCGCCGGTGTCTGGGCGCATTACACCGCGCAGAAGGGCATTTTGGAACAGGGCGACATCGAGAGCGCTCTCAATGCCGCCAAGCAGATCGGCGACGACACGCTTCAAAAGAAGATGCAGGGCTACGTCGTGCCGGAAAGCTTCAACCACGGCACCTCGCAGCAGCGTCAGACCTGGCTGGCGCGCGGCTACAAGAGCGGCAAGCTTTCGGACTGCGACACGTTCAACAACCCAATTTGAGGCGACATCCGCTTCGTTCCGCGCGATCAAGGATCGGCCACCACGGCAACTGATGTCAGGATGAGGCAGTTGCCGTCGTTCCCTTATTGTTCTTGGCGGCGGGCTCGCCTATAAGGTGCACCCGCCTTTGCTGCAAGGCGGCCGAGGAGCTTGACACCAGTATGATCGACCCGAAAACCGCCAGGCGGGGCCTTGCGCTCGTTTTCACGACGCTGCTGCTCGACATCATCGGCTTCGGCATCATCATGCCGGTGCTGCCGGCCTATCTGCAGGAACTGACCGGCGTCGGCGTCAGCGAAGCGGCGATCGAAGGCGGTTGGCTGTTCTTCGCCTATGCGGCGATGCAGTTCGTCTTCGCGCCGGTCATTGGCGGATTGAGCGACCGGTTCGGACGACGGCCGGTCCTGCTTGCCTCCGTGCTCACCTTTTCGATCGACAATCTGATCTGCGCCATCGCCTGGTCCTATCCGATGCTGTTCATCGGGCGTGTGCTGGCCGGCATCTCGGGCGCCAGTTATTCGACGACATCGGCCTTCATCGCCGACATCTCGACCGACGAGAACCGGGCGAAGAATTTCGGTCTGCTCGGCATCGCCTTCGGCGTCGGTTTCGTCATCGGGCCGGTGCTGGGCGGCCTGCTCGGCACGTTCGGTCCGCGCGTGCCCTTCTATTTCGCCGCCGGGCTTGCCTTGGTGAACTTCGTGATCGCGCTGTTCCTGCTGCCGGAGACGCTCGACGACAAGCATCGCCGCCGCTTCGAGTGGAAACGCGCCAACCCGGTCGGCACGCTCATCCAGATGCGCAACTACCACGGCATCGGCTGGATCGGCCTGGTCTTCTTCCTGATGACGCTCGGACACATGATGTACCCGGCGGTGTGGTCGTTCGTGTCCAATTATCGCTATGGCTGGAGCGAGCAACAGATAGGCTTCTCGCTCGGCGCCTTCGGAATGTGCGGGGCGATCGTGATGGCCACCGTCCTGCCGCGCGTCATCCCGAAGCTCGGCGAGTGGAAGACGGCGGCGATCGGCCTGACCTTCACCGCGCTAAGCGCCTTCGGCTACGCCTTCGCCTCGCAGGGCTGGATGATATATGCGGTGATCGTTGTCGGCTGCCTGGAGGCGCTGGCCGACCCGCCGCTGAGAAGCCTCGCCGCCGCCAAGGTGCCGCCTTCAGCGCAGGGCGAACTGCAGGGGGCGATGACGTCGATCTTTTCGATCACCTCGATCATCACACCGCTGCTCTACACGGGGATCTTCTCGTGGTTCACCGGGCCGAGCGCGCCGGTCGTGTTCGGCGGCGCACCCTATCTGCTGGGTGCGGTCTTCCTCACCCTGGCGGTGATCGTCTTCGTCACGAAAGTCGCCAAGCCGACGCCGAAGGAGGTTGAGCGCATGCACGCGCAGGAGGCCGTGACCGATCCGGCTTGAGGCGTGTTGGTATTCATGTGATGCCGGCCTGCAAATAGCGGTTTCCTGCGCTTCCGGTGCTCACGTACTTCAAGTACGCTCCGCTCCGGTTCTCGGAAACCGCCATTTTCGACTCGGCCTGACCTGAATCTCAACACGCCTTGGGTCGCTAGGCGCGCTCGGCCAGCAATTCTTCGCCACGCTTCTCGCGGATGAGGTTGACGAAGCGGCGGAACAAATAGTGCGAATCCTGCGGGCCGGGCGAGGCCTCGGGGTGATGCTGGACCGAGAACACCGGACGGCCGGTGAGCGCGATACCGCAGTTCGAGCCGTCGAACAGCGAGACATGGGTCTCCTCCACGCCTTCCGGCAGCGAGTCGGCGTCGACCGCGAAACCATGGTTCATCGAGACGATCTCGACCTTGCCGGTGGTGTGGTCCTTGACCGGATGGTTGGCGCCGTGATGACCCTGATGCATCTTGGCGGTCCTGCCGCCCAGCGCCAGCGCCAGCATCTGGTGGCCAAGGCAAATGCCGAACACCGGGATTTCGGTCTTGAGCAGGTCCTGGATCACAGGCACCGCGTAGTCGCCGGTGGCTTCCGGATCGCCGGGACCGTTGGAGAGGAAGATGCCGTCCGGCTTCATGGCGAGGATTTCCTCCGCGCCGGTCTTGGCCGGCACGACGGTGACCTTGGCGCCGAGGCCGGCGAGCAGGCGCAGGATGTTGCGCTTGACGCCGTAGTCAATGGCGACGACATGCAGCGACGGCTTGTCCTGTTCGCCGAAGCCTTCGTTCCAGACCCAGGGCGTCTCGCGCCAGACGGAGGATTGGCCCGAGGTGACGTCCTTGGCGAGGTCGAGGCCGATCAAGCCCGACCAGGCGGCGGCGCGCCGCTTCAGATCGTCGAGGTCGAAGACGCCGTCCGGCGCATGCGCGATGACGGCGTTGGGCATGCCTTTCTCGCGAATAAGCGCGGTCAGCGCGCGCGTGTCTATGCCCGTGAGCGCGACGATGCCGCGCTTCTTCAGCCACTGGTCGAGATGGCCGGCGGCGCGGTAGTTGGACGGGTTGGTGACATCGGCCTTGAACACGGCGCCGACGGCGCCGGCGCGGGCGACCGGGTTGAGGTCCTCGATGTCCTCGTCATTGGTGCCGATATTGCCGATATGCGGGAAGGTGAAGGTGACGATCTGGCCAGCATAGGAGGGATCGGTGAGGATCTCCTGGTAGCCGGTAAGCGCGGTGTTGAAGCAGACTTCGGCGACCGCCGATCCGGTGGCGCCAAGGCCGCGGCCTTCGATGACGGTACCGTCGGCAAGCACCAAAAGCGCAGTCGGCTTTTCGGTATTCCAGGGGGCAGTCATCGTCGCCATGGCGGCACTCCTGTCAACCTGCGCGCTTCGGATCCATTCGCGCAGCAAACGGCGCGAAGCAGCGATTTCTCCGGCTTCCGCGCGTCAATTCATTGTCTCATGCAGGACCGAGTACATAGGCGAAGGCGCAAGAGTGGTCAATGAGGAGGCCGCAAACCGGCCTGAATCTGTTTCGTCAAGCAATATCAGTGGCTTGCTGGGATTTGCCTTACGGGTTCGGCAAAGCTATTGTCCGCCGCGTTCGAAGGAGAAGCACGATGCGCGAAAAAATCGCCGAATCCCTGAAGAGCGCGATGAAGGCGCAGGACAAGCACCGCTTGCCCACCCTGCGGCTGATCCAGGCCGCCATCCACGACCGTGACATCGCCAATCGCGGCGCCGGCAAGCCGGCCGCGAGCGAAGAAGAGATCCTGCAGATCCTGGCCAAGATGGTGAAGCAGCGCGAGGAATCGGCCAAGGCTTTCGAGGACGGCAAGCGGCCGGAGCTCGCTGCGCAGGAGCGT
>NZ_RZOI01000387.1:0-5694 GCF_004022645.1 Mesorhizobium sp. M4A.F.Ca.ET.020.02.1.1
TTCAATCTGGAACTCGTGCTCCAGGCCGTCGCCCGCGCGGCGGCCTGCGACGAGGTCTGGCTCGCCGCGCTCATGTCGGCGCGCGGCAAGGGGCGCGAGCACGACCGCCGCTTCCGCGCGCTGTGCCGCCGCCTCGGCTTCGGGCTGCTGGGGGTTGGCAGTAAGGGTGAGGTCGAGTTGCTGCTCAGTCCCGCCGCCGTGCCCCCGAGGCGTGATCCCCGGCGGCGTTCGCGCCTGATGGAGGAGCATCGGCGCCGGCGCGGCGACCCCACGGCCGGAGGCAGCACGCGCGCGCCGATTATGGCCGCCTACCGGCAGGAGGCGCTGGCCTGCGCCGCCGCCATGGCCGACGGCCCGAAGCGACCGCGTGACCTGAAAGCCGTTTCGCTGCGCGCGGCCAACATATTGCTGCACAATTACTATGGCTGGTTTGCCAGAACGGAGCGCGGGATCTACGCGCTTACCGAGGTCGGCCACGTCGCCCTGCAGTCGCAAACGATGGTCGAGGCCGGCTGAGGAGCGTTCGCGCGAGGCCGACCAATCAAGGATCGGTCCATGACCGGACCGCCGATTCGGCACGGCGATCCCGCCTCGAGCGTCGAACGCTTCTCGCGAGGGCGACCTACTGCGCCGAGCCGTTAGGCTTGCGTCCCAGCCCCATGGACTTGGCGAGCCTCGAACGGTTTGCGGAATAGTTCGGTGCCACCATCGGATGGTTGGAAGGCAGGGTTCCACTTCGCCCGATATTGATCGGGCGAGAGGCCGTAATGCACGGCGATATGCCGCTTCAGCAATTTGAAGTGCCGTCTGTCCTCGAGGCAGATGATGAAGTTGGGCGCCACGGATTTCTTTCATGGGAACCGCGGGGTTGAGTTCCACCGATTGGGCCGGGGAATATCCGGCCAGGATCGTTCTGAACGTATATCGCATCTGCGCGCCGTTCGGCCCTGTCTCGTTTCGGGCTGTTGACTCGCCTTTCGCTCTGTGCAGAATTGGTTGGACCATTGAACCACTTTAGGCTCTGGCTTGACCGATCTTTTGCCTCCCATCCAGACGACGGCCCGCGACGACGCGGTGCTGAAGGCCTTGGCCGGTTTCGTCAGGCAGGAATCCCTGGGTCCCGGTGAGAAGTTGCCGACCGAGCGCATCCTGGCCGAGCGGCTCAAGGTCAGCCGCAACACCGTGCGTGAGGCGCTGACGCGCTGGGAGGGGCTCGGCCTCGTCGAGCGGCGGCAGGGCTCAGGCACCTATCTCAAGGCGGCCGTCTCTCCCGATATGCTGCACATGCCGCTGACGCTGGCCGGCGGCAATGATTTCGCCGGCCTGATGCGCACGCTGGAAATCCGCCGCGCGCTGGAGGCCGAGGCCGCCGCCCTTTGCGCCGTCCGCGCCGGCAAGGCCGAGCTCGCCGAGATCGAACGCAAGCTCGACCTTATGGAGGAGGCTTTCCAGACCCGCGCCGGCATGTCATCGGACGAGGACTGGGAGTTTCATCAGGCGATCTACCGCGCTTCCGGCAATCCGCTGTTCGAGCAGATCATTGCCGCCATGCACGAGCTGTTCCACCGCTTCTGGGAACACCCGCTCGGCGTGCGCGATTTCGGCCACGCCAGCTTCCCCTATCACCGGACTATCTACGAACGCATTGCCGCGCACGACCCGGAAGGAGCTCGGGCCGAGGCGCTGAAGCTCATCGCCACCGTCGAGGACGATCTGAAGCGCGGCGCCGCCAACCTCAAGCTTTCGGACCGCAAATGAATGAGCACCCCACCGGTTTCGACCCGGGCCTTTCCAACAGCGACTATCTGGCCGAGGCGGCTACGCTTCTGGCCCATGACGATCCGTTCCCCGGCGGCGCGGTGGTGCCGCCTATCTACCAGACCTCGCTGTTCACCTTCGCCAATTATGCCGAGATGGCCGACACCTTTGCTGGCCGGCGCCGCCAGCCGATCTATTCGCGCGGCGACAATCCGACGGTGATGGAGTTCGAAGCGCGCGTCGCCGCCCTCGAAGGTGCCGAAGCCGCGCGCGGCTTCTCCAGCGGCATGGCCGCGATCAGCGCCACGGTGCTCGCCTTCGTCGGCGCCGGCGAGCGCATCGTCGCCGTGCGCAACTGCTATGGCGATGCCTACCGGCTGTTCGAGCGGCTGTTCCCACGCTTGCAAATCAAGGTCGACTATGTCGACGGCTCCGACCCGGATGCGGTGGCGGCGGCGCTGCCGGGCGCCAAGTTGCTTTACCTGGAAAGCCCGACCTCGATGATGTTCGAGCTGCAGGACATCGCCCATCTGACGCGGCTCGCGAAGGAGCAAGGCATCGTCACCACCATCGACAATTCCTGGGCGACGCCCGTGTTCCAGAAGCCGATCGCGCACGGCGTCGATCTTGTGCTGCATTCAGCCTCGAAATATCTCGGCGGCCACAGCGACACTGTTGCCGGCGTGGTGGCGGGCTCCGCCGCGCATATCAGGCACATCAACGAGCAGACCTATTCCTCGCTCGGCGGCAAACTGTCACCCTTCGAAGGCTGGCTGCTCCTGCGCGGCCTGCGCACGCTGCCGCTCAGGCTGCCGCACCACATGAAGAGCGGGCTCATCCTCGCCGAGCGGCTAAAGGCGCATGGCAAGGTCGAGCGGGTTAATCATCCCGCCTATTCCAACCATCCCGGCAAGAAGACGCTTGCCGGCTATGCCGGGCTGTTCTCCTTCGAGGTGACGGAGGATGTCGACATTCCCGCTTTCGTCGATGCGCTGAAATTCTTCCGCATCGGCGTCAGCTGGGGCGGTCATGAAAGCCTGGTTGTGCCGGCCAAGGCCTCGCTCGAGCAGACGCCGGGCCTGAATTCGATGGCGCGCTTCGGCGTCAGCCCCCGAACCATCCGCTTCAATGTCGGATTGGAAAGCGTCGAGGATCTCTGGGCCGACATCGCCCAGGCCTTCGACAAAGCAAGAAAATAACCGAGCGTTCAAAATGGGAGTCCTGAACATGAAGAGACTGACGCTGATGCTTGCCGCCGTCGCCGGCCTGGCGATTTCCGCCAGCGGCGCCCTGGCCGACAGCACGATCAAGATGGTCGAGGTCATCACCAGCCCGCCGCGCACCGAATTCCTGAAGAAGCAGATCGCCGAATTCGAGGCGGCCAATCCAGGCGTCAAGGTCGAGCTCGTCTCGCTGCCCTGGGGCCAGGCCTTCGAGAAGTTCCTGACCATGGTGCAGGCCGGCGACACGCCCGACGTTGTCGAGATGCCGGAACGCTGGATGGGCCTCTATGCCAACAACGGCCAGCTCGAGGACCTCGGTCCCTACATGGCCAAGTGGGACGACGCCAAGACGCTCGGCGACCGCGCCAAACAGTTCGGCTCGACCGTCAACAACACGCAGTTCATGATCCCCTACGGCTACTATGTGAACGCGCTGTTCTGGAACAAAAAGCTGTTCAAGCAGGCCGGCCTCGACGGCCCGCCGGCGACGCTCGACGAGTTCGTCGAGGACTCCAAGAAGATCTCGGCCATCCCCGGCAAATATGGCTACTGCCTGCGCGGCGGCCCGGGCGCCTTCAACGGCATGCACATGTTCATGAACATCGCCGCCGGCAAGGGCGGCTACTTCAACGAGGACGGCACCTCGACCATCAACGACGAAGGCTCGGTCAAGGGCCTGCAGATGCTGGCCGACATGTACAAGAACGGCCTGGCGCCGAAGGACGCCGTGAGCTGGGGTTTCAACGAGACCGTCACCGGCTTCTATTCCGGCACATGCGCCATGCTCAATCAGGATCCGGACGCGCTGCTCGGCATCGCTGACAAGATGAGTGCCGACGATTTCGCCGTGGCGCCGCTGCCGGTCGGACCGAGCGGCAAGTCCTATCCGACGCTGGGCTATGCCGGCTGGGCAATGTTCGCCAATTCGCAGCATAAAGACGATGCCTGGAAGCTGATGGCGACGCTGCTCTCGCCCAAGGACAATCTGGAATGGGCCAAGGAAGTCGGCGTCGTCCCGATCCACAATGGCGCCGACCAGGATGCCCATTTCAAGACCGAGCAGTTCAAGGGCTGGTTCACCGAGCTCAGCGACAGCTCCAAATATGAAATGGTGACGCCGCCGACGCATCTGGAAAACCTCGGCAACTTCGTCGACCAGGTGGCGATCAAGAACTTCCAGGAAGTGCTGCTCGGCCAGAAGACGGCCAAGGAGGCGGCCGACGCGTGGGCCGCGTTCCTGACCAAGGAGCAGCAGGACTGGCTGGCTAAAAATAAGAAGTAGGCGCAGGCTTTTTCCTTCTCCCCGTTTCACGGGGAGAAGGTGACCCGAAGGGCCGGATGAGGGGCAGCGCCCACTCCCGAAAGGTTCGCGCCGCCCCTCATCTGCCTGCCGGCATCTTCTCCCCGTGAACGGGGAGAAGGACGCTGTTTTGCCCGCCGGCACCCATTCACCACCGTAGAGCCAAAACGTATGACCTACGCAGTGTCCGAAATCCGATCCGCCGCCCGGCCGCGCAAGAGAGGGCTGAACAAGACCGCGATCGAGCCCTGGCTCTATCTTTCGCCGGCTATCGTCCTGCTTGTCGTTGTGCTTCTGGTGCCGCTGATCATCGGCATCAGCTATTCGTTCCGCAAATTCTCGGCCTTCAAGTCGGAATATGTCGGGCTCGGCCAGTATCAAACTATGCTCTCGGACGCCGTCCTTGGCCAGGCGCTGATCAACACGCTGTGGTGGACCGTCGCCAGCCTGTTCTTCCAGTTCTTCCTCGGGCTCGGCCTGGCGCTTCTGCTCGACAAGCCGTTCGTCGGCCGCAAGGTGGTGCAGGCGGTGGTGTTCCTGCCCTGGGCGGTGCCGTCCTTCCTCTCCGGCCTCACCTGGGCCTGGCTGTTCAACCCGATCGTCGGGCCGTTGCCGCACTGGTTGTTCGCACTCGGGCTGAAGGCCGAGCCGACCAACATACTGTCCGATCCCGCCACCGCCATGTGGGGGCCGATCATCGCCAACATCTGGTTCGGCATTCCCTTTTTCGCCATCACGCTGCTGGCCGCGCTGAAGTCGATCCCGTCGGAACTGCATGAGGCCGCCGCCATAGATGGCGCCTCGCCCTGGCAACGTTTTACCAAGGTCACGTTGCCGTTCCTGGCGCCGACCATTGTGATCACCGTCATGCTGCGCACCATCTGGATCGCCACTTTCGCCGACCTGATCTTCGTCATGACCGAAGGGGGGCCGGCGGGCTCGACCAGCACGGTGCCGGTCTACATTTATGTCAGCGCCTTCAAGTCGCTGGACAAGGGCTATGCCTCGGCGGTCGCCGTGCTGCTCCTAGTGTTGCTGATCTATGCGGTGGGGCTGATCGCCGTCCGCCGTACCTTGGTGAGGCACGTCTGATGATCGCCGGTCGCTCCACCTCCTCGCGCATCGCCGGCGGCATCGGTCTTTACGGCGCCATCGCCGCCTACATGGTCTTCGCGCTGTTTCCGATCTTCTGGACGCTGAAGATCTCGGTGACGCCGGAACGCCTGCTATACTCCGAAGGCATCACCCTCTGGCCGTCGCAAACGACATTCCAGAACTTCGTCACCGTGCTCGAAGCCTCCGACTTCCCGCGTTATTTCCTCAACAGCGTCATCGTCTCGGTATCGACGGCGGCTTTGGTGACGGTGATCGCCACGCTCGCCGGCTACGCCATGTCGCGCTTCACCTTTCGCG
>NZ_RZOI01000388.1:0-5683 GCF_004022645.1 Mesorhizobium sp. M4A.F.Ca.ET.020.02.1.1
ACAGGCATGTTCGCGGTCAACCTCAATCGGCGCCGCAGCAACATCCTCGGCGTCATCATCCCGAATTCGACGGACCCGTTCTACATGGCGCTGACGCGCCGCATCGAATTGATCGCCAACGAGGCCGGCTTCCTGGCTTTCGTGCTGTCCTCCGACGGGCGCGCCGAGATGGAGGACCAGGCGATCCAGACGTTCCGCTCGATGAACATCGCGGGCGCCATCATCGCGCCGCTCGGCGTGCGCTCGCACCACCGGATCCTCGCTGAGCTCGGCGCCTCGATCCCGCTGATCTATGTCGACTCGCCGCTGGACGAGACCTCCTCCTTCGTCGGCACCGACAACCGGCAGAGTTTCAGGCTGATCGTCGACTATCTCTGCCGCTCCGGCGAGCCGCCCTGCTACTTCGCCATGCCGCTGGTCAACAACAACGCTTCGGCCAGGCAGGAGGCCTATGTCGAGGCCATGCAGCAGTTCAAGATGACGCCGCGCATCGTGCCGGTCGAGGACGCGCGCTCCTGGGATTTCGAGAAGTTCGGCTTTGACGAGGCGACGCGCATCCTGAAGGCCGGCGGCTTTTCGACCAGGACCGTGCTGTGCGCCAACGACCGCGTCGCCTTCGGCGTGCTCGGCGCCGCCTTCCAGCTCGGCCTCAAGGTGGGACATGGCGCCGATTGCGATCTGAGGGTCGCAGGGCACGACGACCATCCGCTGTCGCGCTACGCCTGCCCGCCGATCACGACGGTGGCGCAGAACTACAACGAGATCGGCCGCCTGGCGATCGAGTTGCTGCTCGAGCGGCTGGACGAAAAGTCCTCGGCCAAGCGCGGTGACGCCCGCATCCTGCTCAACGCCGAGCTGATGCTGCGCAGCTCGGCGTGAAACAGGCCTACCGATCCACCATCGACATCGTCCGCTCGTTGTAGCGCGGCCCCGAAATCCTGTCGGGTGTCAGCGCCATGTCGAGCAGCAGCATCTCGGTGGCGTCAAGCCCGATGTCGGCGGCAGCGACATTCTCCTCCAGATATGTCCGGCGCTTGGTGCCGGGGATCGGCACGATGTCGATGCCGAATTCCGGGCCCTTGGCGAGCAGCCAGGCAATCGCGATCTGGCCGGGCTTCACGCCCCTGGCGGCGGCCACGTCGCGCACCGCGCTCGCCGCCGCGACATTGGCATCGAAATTCTCGCCCTGGTAGCGCGGGTCGCCGCGCCGGAAATCGCCTTCCGGGTAGTCTTCCGCGCGCTTGACGTCGCCGGCGAGGAAGCCGCGCCCGAGCGGCGCGAAAGGCACCAGGCCGATGGCGAGCTCCTTAAGCAGCGGGATGATCTCGGGCTCGAGATTGCGCTCCCACAGCGAGTATTCGCTCTGCAGCGCCGACACCGGATGCACGGCATGGGCGCGGCGGATGTTGGCGATGCCGGCCTCCGATAGGCCGAGGAAGCGCACCTTGCCCGCGGCCACCAGCTCGCCGACCGTGCCGGCGACATCCTCCATCGGCACGGCAGGATCGACGCGGTGCTGGTAGAGGAGATCGATACGGTCGGTGTCGAGCCGCTTCAGCGATGCCTCCACCACCTCGCGGATGTGCTCGGGCCGGCTGTCGCGGCCAGTGCCGTCCTGCCTGCCGTCCTTGATGACGAAGCCGAATTTCGTCGCGATGGTCACCTGGTCGCGCCGCCCCTTCAGCGCGCGGCCGAGCAGTTCCTCGTTGACGAACGGCCCGTAGACTTCGGCCGTGTCGAGGAAGGTGCAGCCGAGCTCGATCGCCCGGTGCAGCGTGGCGATCGATTCCGCCTCGTCGGCCGGGCCGTAGGACTGGCTCATGCCCATGCAGCCGAGGCCGATTGCCGAGACTTCGAGCCCCTGGCTGCCGAGTTTCCGCTTGCCCAGGCTCATGTGTTCTCTCCGGCCGAATGTGCAATCCGGCTAAATTATAGGGCAGGGCGGTAAGCCGTCCAGCCGGACAGGCAGGTGCTTGATCGAGATCAAGGGAAGCCGACGGCAGGTAGTGTCTCAGTTTGAATTTGATCGCTAGGCGATAGCGCCCCGCGGCGTTTGCTCCCATAGGCGGAACCGCCTACGGGGGTAGTTCGATGCGGTCGATCTCGCGCGTTGCCGATGTGTCGATCAACAGTCGATGTCGGCAAGTTCTGCGCCGATCTGCACGACCGCGAAGTTCGCAACGTCACCTCCAAGCGTATTCAATGTGATGAAATCTGGTCGTTTGTCGCCGCGAAAGCCAAGAACGTTTCGACCATGAAGCAGCCGGTCGAAGGCGCTGGCGACGTATGGACCTGGACCGCTTTGGACAGCGATACCAACCTCATCGTGTCATGGCTGGTTGGCGGTCGTGACGGCGAACATCGCTGACCTTCATGGATGACGTGAAAGACCGCCTTGCCAACCGCGTCCAGCTCACGACCGATGGGCACCTGGCGAGCCGGAAAGCAACAAGTCGCCAGAGAGCCGCTATAGCCCCGCCGTCTGCACTGGTGCCGTCAAGACGCGCGTTGAAGGCAACCCGGCACATCGCATATCGAACGCGCCAATCTCACGATGCGCATGGCGAACCGTCGCTTCACGCCTTACCAATGCCTTCTCAAAGAAGTTTGACAACCATGTCCACATGGTCGCGATCTACAGACGCTCTGGTCGATGGAAGACCTTTGCGAGAAGATGGACGCCGTTGCGCCGAAGCCGGGCAAGCGCGGTCCCTATAAGAAGCAGGAAAAGCGAGTTTCATGAAAGCGGAGTATAAGGGTCATAGGATTGTGGACGCCGATAAGCTCGCGTTCGATCTCTCTACATGGCGTCCGTCTGATCCAACTGATTTTTCGCTCACCATTGATTTCTATGCGGGAGAAGAGGGTAAAGAAGGCTCAGATGCTTTCACGGCCACGGTGTGTTCGCCGGCATGGTTTCTTCGGTCCCACACAGAAGCGGCCTTTTCTGGTGAAGGCGTAATTTTCATGCGGACGTTCGATCACCTTCAACTGGAAAAATTTCTCATCGCTCGATGCGCTTCGGCTAAGGGCAATAGCTGGAATGAGATAGCCTGTGAGCTTTCGCGGGTCGGGCTATGGGAATTCGAATACAAGCTCTGAATTTCAAACTGAGACACTACCCGACGGCAAGGATCGTAGTCTGCGATTGTCTTGGCAGGGACGCGAGGCGGGCGGGTGGGTCCGGCCGAAGGACGCCGGACGGCCGCTACAGGACCCCCCCGCACCGCCGCGCTGGCAATGCCCGCCGGGCCTCACGCCCTCGGCAGCAGCCTGCGCATGATCAGCGAGGCATGGCCGCCGACCCCGTGCGCGGCGGGTCGCCGCTCGACCACCTCGAAACCGTGCTTGCGATAGAAGGCGATCGCCCGGTCGTTGCCCTCGATCACTTCGAGCGCGATCGAGGCGATGCCGGCATGGGCGGCGAGCACGGCGTGCAAGAGGTCGGTCGCCAGCCCGCTGCCGTACTCTTCCGGTTCGATATGCAGGCGGTCGAGCATGACGTCGCCGCGATCATCCATCGCCGCCATGGCGTAGCCGGCGATCGACCCGTCGGGCCGCTCGGCGACGAAGGACATCTTGTCGTCGTCTGCAAGTTCCGCCGCCAGCTTGTCCGGCGCGTGCTTGTCGTCGGAAAGCCGCGCCGTGGTCTCCGCGCCCATGATCGGCGAATAGGTCCGCCGCCAGGATTGGCCGAGCAACTGCGACACTGCAGCCAGGTCGCCTTTCGTCATTGCCCTGATCTGGACCATTGCCATCGTCCTCTGTCGCCGGCGCGGCGCACGCCAACTACTGCAGCCCAAGCGCCCACCTGGCAAGGCCGCTCGCCAGCGCCGCTGGCCCCTTCTGAACGGGTGGACGCGGCGAACTGTTCCGATGCTGCGCCGCACAAGCTCTCTCCGCCCTCGGGACCGACCGTCCTGCGCTTGCGCGATCCTGAATAACATCGTGATTACAGGGCGTTGCAGCACCGGCAGATTGAAAGATTCTCGGCTGCCGCCCTTGAAACCCATTGGTGCCCGACTAGTTCGATAAGCGTGCGAGCCCTGACAAGGGAAGGCTCGCGGAGGGAGGGTTCCAATGGCTGCCAAGGAAGTGAAATTCCACGCCGAGGCCCGCGACAAGATGCTGCGCGGCGTCGATATTCTGGCCGATGCGGTGAAGGTGACGCTCGGCCCCAAGGGGCGCAACGTCGTCATCGACAAGTCGTTCGGCGCGCCGCGCATCACCAAGGACGGTGTGACAGTGGCGAAGGAAATCGAACTGGTGGACAAGTTCGAGAACATGGGCGCGCAGATGGTGCGCGAAGTGGCGTCGAAGACCAGCGACATTGCCGGCGATGGCACCACCACGGCGACGGTGCTTGCCCAGTCCATCGTCCAGGAAGGTAACAAGGCGGTTGCCGCCGGCATGAACCCGATGGATCTGAAGCGCGGCATCGACAAGGCCGTGGAAGTGATCGTCGCCGAGCTCAAGGCCAATGCCCGCAAGGTGACCCGCAACGACGAGATCGCCCAGGTCGGCACCATCTCGGCCAATGGCGATGCCGAGATCGGCCGCTTCCTGGCCGAGGCGATGCAGAGGGTCGGCAATGAGGGCGTCATCACCGTCGAGGAGGCCAAGACCGCCGAGACCGAGCTCGAAGTGGTCGAGGGCATGCAGTTCGATCGCGGCTATCTCAGCCCTTATTTCATCACCAACCAGGACAAGATGCGCGCCGATCTCGAGGAGCCCTATCTTCTGATCCATGAGAAGAAGCTGACCAATTTGCAGGCGCTGCTGCCGATCCTCGAGGCGGTGGTGCAGTCGGCGAAGCCGCTGCTGATCATCGCCGAGGATGTCGAGGGCGAGGCGCTGGCAACGCTGGTCGTCAACAAGCTGCGTGGCGGCCTGAAGGTCGCCGCCGTCAAGGCACCGGGCTTCGGCGACCGCCGCAAGGCGATGCTGGAGGACATCGCCATCCTCACCGGCGGCCAGGTCATCTCCGAGGATCTCGGCATCAAGCTGGAAAACATCACTCTGGCGATGCTCGGCCGCGCCAGGCGAGTGACCGTCGAGAAGGAGAACACCACCATCGTCGACGGCGCCGGCGGCAAGCCCGAGATCGAGGGCCGCGTTGCCCAGATCAGGCAGCAGATCGGCGAAACCACCTCCGACTACGATCGCGAGAAGCTGCAGGAACGGCTGGCCAAGCTCGCCGGCGGCGTCGCCGTCATCCGCGTCGGCGGCTCGACCGAGGTCGAGGTCAGGGAGCGCAAGGATCGCGTCGACGACGCGCTGCACGCCACCCGCGCGGCGGTCGAGGAGGGCATCCTGCCCGGAGGCGGCGTGGCGTTGCTGAGAGCGGCAAGGGCGCTTGACGGCATCGCCGTCGACAATCCCGACCAGAGGACCGGCATCGAGATCGTGCGCCGCGCGCTGGAAACGCCGGTACGCCAGATCGCCGAAAACGCGGGCGCCGAAGGCTCGATCATCGTCGGCAAGCTGCGTGAGAACGGTCAATTCTCTTTCGGCTGGAACGCCCAGACTGGCGACTATGGCGATCTCTACGGCCAAGGTGTGATCGACCCGGCCAAGGTGGTGCGCACCGCCCTGCAGGACGCCGCCTCCATCGCCGGGCTGTTGGTTACCACCGAGGCGATGGTGGCGGAAAAGCCGAAGAAGGAGGGCGGTCACATGATGC
>NZ_RZOI01000389.1:0-5671 GCF_004022645.1 Mesorhizobium sp. M4A.F.Ca.ET.020.02.1.1
CTTCCAGCTGAGTGAAGGAAGAAGGTCGCTCTTCTTGCGGTTAGCCTTCAACTGACAACCAACAGGAGGCGCTGATCCCATGTTGACCACGGGAACCGCAAAGATTCCGACGGCCATCGACCCAATCGCGTTGCGTCGGGCTTTCGGAACCTTTGTCACCGGCGTCACCATCATCACCACGCGGGACACGGACGGCAATCCGCGCGGCATGACGGCCAATTCCTTCACCTCGGTTTCGCTCGATCCGCCGCTGCTGCTCGTCTGCGTCGCAAAATCGGCGTCAAGCTTTGCTGCCTTTACGACGGCGGATTCCTTTGCGGTTAACCTGCTACATGAGGGACAGGTCGACATCTCGGCGATCTTCGCCTCGAAATCCCCCGATAAATTCCAGTCCGTCAATCACGACCGCGTTCATACCGGCGCGCCAATCCTGACGGACAGCCTTACCTGGTTCGACTGCACGATCTACAACAGGGTCGATGCAGGCGATCATGTCATCCTGATCGGCCAGGTGCAGGCTTTCGGTACGAGCCCTTCAGCGCCGCTGGGCTTTTGCCGCGGCCGATACGCGAGCGTCAAGGATCCGCTGCCGTCCGGCTGGCTGGCCTCGCACAACATGATCATCGGTTATCTGATCGAAGCCAGCGGTGAGATCCTGCTGCGAGCGGATGGAAGCGGTGGCTGGGCTCTGCCAACGGCCAAACGCCGTAAGGCCGGCAGCGAACTGCCGCTCAACGACGGAAAATCCCTCAAGCTGCTGTCAGACAACACCTTTCTTTACTCGATCTTCGATGTTGCTGACTGCGACCCCGGTTATCTAATTTATCGCGCCCGACTTGCCGATGGCGGACAAGGGCGCGACCTGCCGGAAGACCTGCGGTTCTTTGCCATTGACAAGCTGCCCTATGACCTCATCCCGACCCGGGAATTGCGGGCGATGCTCCGCCGCTATGTCCGCGAGCGCAAGCAGGAACGCTTTGGCATCTACATGGATTCCGGCGACGGCGGGCGACTGGCAATGATCGAGGGCGAGGCCCGCTCGTGGCATCAGGCCATTCAAGACTAACCCGAAATCAGGAAGCGACGATGAAGACGACGGTGAAATCGCTCGAGGGAATGCGCCTCAACCTCTTTATCGACGGCCGGTTTGTCGAACCGACATCCGGTCGCTACCTGGACAGTTTCGACCCGACCACCGCGGAGGCCTGGTATCAGTTTGCGGAAGCCGACGCCAACGATGTGCGAGTGGCGGTTGAGGCGGCGCAAAAGGCATTCGTCAATCCTGCCTGGCGACGTATGACGCAGACCGATCGCGGTAAGCTGGTGCGCAAGCTGGCCGATCTAGTTCTCGCTAATGCCGACGACCTCGCGCTGATCGAAACACGCGACAATGGCAAGCTGATCAAGGAAATGCGGGCGCAGATGCGCTCAATCCCGGACTCTTACACTTACTTTGCCGGCATGGCTGACAAACTGCAGGGCGATACGATCCCGGTCAACAAGCTGGACCAGCTCAACTTCAACATGCGCGAACCGATCGGCGTCGTCGGCATGATCACACCCTGGAACTCGCCGCTGATGATGTTGACAGGAACGCTCGCTCCCTGTTTGGCGATTGGCAACACCATCGTCATCAAGCCTTCCGAGCACGCGACGGCCTCGACGCTGGCCTTGGCCGAGCTAATCATGGAAGCGGGGTTTCCGGCCGGCGTTGTCAACGTCGTCTCGGGAACGGGTGCGGTAACCGGCGACGCGCTGACGCGGCAAAAGGGCATCGCAAAATACGTCTTCACCGGCAGCACGGATACCGGCCGTAAAATTGCTGCTAACGCGGCGACCAACCTTGCGCAGTGCCAGATGGAACTCGGCGGCAAATCTCCCCACGTGATCTTTTCCGACGTTGATATCGAAAAGGCCGTTAATGGGGTCGTTTCGGGCGTCTTCGCAGCTGCGGGCCAGACCTGCGTCGCCGGCTCGCGCTGCTTCGTGGAGGCCAGCGTCTACGACCGCTTCATCGAAGCGTTGGTGGAACGCACCAACCGCATCACCGTCGGCCACCCATTGGAGGACAAGACGGATATCGGCCCGCTGGCCCTGTCGGCGCAGCTGGCCTGTTGACCGGCGGCGCGCGCGTCACCGAGGGTGCGCTTGCCTTGGGCAATTTCATCACGCCGGGCGTGTTCGCCGGCGTGACCGACGACATGCGCATCGCCAAAGAGGAGATTTTCGGCCCGGTCATCTCGGCGCTGCCGTTCGACACGTTGGATGAGGCGGTGCGGCGGGGCAACGACACGCCCTATGGGCTCGCCGCCGGCGTGTTCACGCACGATATCGGCAAGGCGCACCGGCTGGCCAATCGGCTCCGCGCCGGATCAGTCTGGGTCAACACCTATCACGCGATCGACCCGGCGGTGCCGTTCGGCGGCTACAAGATGAGCGGCTACGGACGCGAAGGCGGCACCGAGCACCTCGATGAGTATCTGAACACCAAGGGCGTCTGGATCAGGACCGACTGAGCGCCCTTTCGATACGGATCACTGATCCGGCCGTCGCCGCGGCGGCTATTTCTGCCGGAAGGCGGTGTGGAACGATGTCACCAGCGGCCCCAATATGTAATCGAGCGCCGTGCGCTCCTCGGTGACGATCATCACCGAGGCCGGCATGCCTGGATAGAGCGATATCTGAGGGGCGGCGGCCAGTTCGGCCGGATCGACCGCAATGTCGGCGACATAGTAGGGAAGGCCTGTCTTGCTGTCGGTAATACGGTCAGCCGAAATGCGGGTGACGTGTCCATGGATGATCGGTATCGAGCGCTGCTTGTAGGAGGTGAAGCGGACTTCGGCCGTCATGTCGGACCTGAGGCTCGATATGTCCTCGACGCGGACCTGCGCCTGGACGATCAGCGAATTCTGCGTCGGCACGATATCGAGGATGGTCTGGCCCGGCGCGACGATCGCTCCGATCGAAAAGACGCTGAGGTCCATCACCTGGCCGTCATAGGGCGCGCGCACCTCGGCACGGTCCATGGCGGCCTGGGCCGCGAACATCTTGGGCACGAGATCGGCCAGGTTGGACTGCGTCTCGATCATCATCGCCGAAAGCTTGGCCCGGCGTTCGTTGGACAGTTGCGCGATCTGGCTCTCGAGCTCGGCCTTGGTCTGCCGGCTGCCGGCAATGGCGCCCAGGTTCTCGTCGATCAGGCCCTGCAGGTCCGAGGCGGATCGGTCGAGCTCCAGGATGCGCGGGCGGGTCGTCAGTCCGGCCTTGAGCAGCTTGCCGAGGCTCGCCTTCTCGTCGACGGTCGATTGCAACTGGGCGCGATAGGAATCGACGCGCGCCTGCTTGCCCTCGATCTGCTCGTCGAGCTCGGCGATCCGCTTCTCGAGGATCTGCCTGGCGCCGGCCATCGAGGCGCGCTGGCTTTCGAGATCGGCGACCTGGTTGGCCATCGCGTCCTGGAGATAGGCCTGGTGCTCGCCCGCGATATCCTTCGGGAAGGCAACTTCCTGGCTGCCGTCGAGCTCGGCCCGGATCCTGGCATCGGTGGCACGCAGCAGGGCGTACTGCTGGGCGTAGAGATTGAACTCGGAGCGCAGCCTGGTGTCGTCCAACAGCAGCAGGACCTGGCCCTTCTGGACGATATCGCCGTCCTTGACGCGGATCTCCTTTACCGTCCCGCCATCGAAATGCTGGAGGCTCTTGCGGTTGCCCTCCACCTTGACGACCGCCTCGGCGAGCACGGCGCCGTTCAGCGGGGCGAAGGCGGCCCAGCCGCCGAAGACGCCGAAGAAGGCGAGGATGATCAACAGGCCAATCAGGGCCGGCATCCGGATCGAATCCGGGGCCGGGATGCCGGCTTCGCCGGGCAGGCTGCGGTAAGTGAGGGCGCTGTCGCTCAAACGTCTCTCCTTTCGCAGTTCATTGGGTTGCCACGGCGATCGGAGCCTGGCGCTGGTTGAGCAGCGCCACGATTTCGTTCCGCATGCCGAAGGCTTCGACCGCGCCATCGCGCAGCAAAAGGATCTTGTCGACATTGGCGAGCGTCGAGGGCCGGTGCGAGACGATGATGACAGTGCTGCCACGGCGCTTGAGCTCGATCGCGCAGTCGCTGAGCGCGCGGTCGCCGTCGGCGTCGAGGTTGGAACTCGGCTCGTCGAGGACGATCAGGTTCGGAGTGCCGAACACCGCCCGGGCAAGGGCGATGCGCTGGCGATAACCGCCCGACAGCACCGCGCCGCCTTCGCCGATCTGCGTCTCGTAGCCCTGCGGCAGGCGGATGATCATGTCGTGTACGCCGGCGAGCCGCGCGGCCTCGATCACCTCCTGGTCGACATTGGTCTTGAAGCGGCCGATGTTGGCGGCGACGGTGTCGGCGAAGAGCTCGATGTCCTGCGGCAGGTAGCCGATATGGTCGCCCAACGTATCGCGCCCCCAATGCGACATGTCGGCCCCATCCAGCCTGACGGTACCGCGGCTCGGCTGCATGACGCCGGCGAGGTGCCTGGCTAGCGTCGACTTGCCGGCGCCGGAAGGGCCGACGATGCCGAGGGCCTCGCCCGCCTCGAGCCGGAAGGAGACATCCCGCAGCAGTACTTTCTGCAGGTTCGGAATGGCAAAACTCACCTGCTCGACCGAGATCTTGCCGGAGGGTTTCGGCAGGTTGAACGAGCGTTCGTCCTTCGCGTCGCCGTCGACCAGCCTGCGCACTCGCGCAAGTGCCGCGCGCGCCAGGATCAGGCTGCGCCAAAGGCCGACGATCTGCTCGACCGGCTGCAGGCCGCGACCGAGCAGGAGGCTGGCCGCGAACATCGAGCCGGCTGTGGTCTGCCGTTCGATCACCAGATAGGCGCCGAGGCCGAGTATGAGCGACTGCATGGTCAGGCGCAGGAAGCGGATCAGCCCCGTCATCAGCGCGGCGCGGTCGCTCGCTTGCGCCTGGCGCAAGAGCGCTAGGTTGCGGTCGCGGCCCCAGCGGCGGATAAGGCCGTCGATCATGCCCATGGCGCGAACGACCTCCGAATTCCTGAGGCTCATCTCGGTGAAATTGTAGTTGGTCGTCGCGATGTCGTTGGCCTGCTTCAGCGGCGCGCGCACCAGATATTCGTTTAGCACCGCCATGGCGATGAGCAGCAGTGCGGAGCCGAGCGCGAAGAAGCCGAGCCAGGGATGCAGCAGGAAGATGATGCCGATGTAGATCGGTGACCAGGGCAGGTCGAACAGCGCGTGGATACCGCTGCCGGTGATGACCTGCCGGAACGTGTCGAAGTCGCGGATCGGCTGGCTCTGCGAGGCGCCCTGCGACGGCGTTTCGACCGATGCGGCCAGGATCCTGGCCGAAAGCAGCCGATCGAGGCGCGCGCTGGCGCGCGTCAGGATCCAGGCGCGCACCAGGTCGAGGCCGGCCAGCGCCATGAAGGCGACCAGCAGCACAAGCGTCAGCATCACCAGTGTGGTCTGGCTGCCGCTGGTGACGACACGGTCGTAGATCTGCAGCATGTAGAGGGGCGAGGCGAGATAGAGCAGATTGATCGCCAGGCTGAAGGCGGCCGCGACCAGGAAATAGCGGCGGCACGCCCGAAGCGCGTCCTTCACGATCTGCGATTTGCTACCGATACTCAAGATACCCAGCGGAGAACCCGCCCCCCAACTGCACGCCCGGACCGATACTACT
>NZ_RZOI01000038.1:0-18980 GCF_004022645.1 Mesorhizobium sp. M4A.F.Ca.ET.020.02.1.1
GTCTTAAGGCGGCCGAGGAAACCCAGATCCGGGATGTGTTCGAGCACGTCGAACATGGCGACGAGATCCCACTGGCTGGCGAGCGCCTCATCCCAATCGACGAAGCGAACGCCCTTGGGCAGCGGAAACTCGGCGATGTCGCAGCCGGCGCAATCGGCGACCCCGGTTATCTTCGCGGCTTCGACGAAGGTGCCGGTGCCGTATCCGATTTCCAGCACGGACCGAGGAACCTCGCCGGTGATGCCCAGCACCCAGCCAAGCCGCTGGTATCCGAGCTTGATGGTCCGGTCACTGAGGTCCTCGTAATAAGAAATGTACTGCTTGTCGTACTTGATCGGTGTGAAGTCGATCTGGTGGATCACGCCAAACCGGTCCACCTCGTAGTTGTCCAACATGAGCCAGCCGCCTCCGGATGCCGCATTCCTTACACGGCGGAGCTGAACGCGAGGTAACCGGCCGGGCTGGCCCAAATCCCGGCAAAAATGGCGGCGCCAGCCCCCACACCGGCCGCTGCGCGGCCGCCTCTCCCCAATTCATGGGGGAGAGGAAACCCAAGTCTTTCAGGGCCGCGACCAACGGTGGTTGGCGTTTCCTCTCCCTCACAAAGCGGGGAGTACCATATGCGATGCCCTGCCACCTCACTCGACCTCACGCCGCGCTCCACCCCGCGCGCCGCTTCCCCACAGGGCGCGCTGGAACACATTCCGCTTGACCTTGCGCGGCACGAGCTCGATGTCGCTGACCAGCTTGGCGCCGCCCTTGCGGCGCTCGAGCGTGATCTTGCGGCTGTGGAAGGCTTCCAGCTCGGCGCGGTGCGCCACGCTGATGATGGTGACCTTGGGCAGTTCGTGGATGATGGTCTGCATCATCTTGTCCTGGCTCTTCTCGTCCAATGCCGAGGTCGCCTCGTCGAGCACGATGATATCGGGGCTGTGCAAGAGCAGGCGCGCGAAGGCGAGGCGCTGCTTTTCGCCACCCGACAGCGTCTGGTCCCATGGCGCGTCTTCCTCGATCCTGGCGGCCAGATAGGCGAGGCCGACCTTGTCGAGGGCGGCATTGATCTCCTCGACCGTCCAGTTGTCGGCGGCGGCGGGATAGGCGACGGCGCGGCGCAGCGTGCCGGAAGGGATGTAGGGCCGCTGCGGCAGCATGAACAGCCGCCTGTCGGCGTGGAAATTGACGCTGCCGCCGCCCCACGGCCACAGGCCGGCGACGGCCCGCACCAGCGTCGACTTGCCCGAGCCGGATTCGCCGGCCACCAGCACCCGCTCGCCCGGCTCGATCGCGACCTCGGTCTCCTTGACCACCGAGGTGCCGTCGTCGAGCGTCACCGAGAGATTATCGAGGCTGAGCATGGCGCCATCTTCAGTCTCGCCGCGCTGGATGCGTCCCAGCGCATCGCTCAGTTCGGCGCGCTCCAGCCCGTCGAGCGACATCATCAGCGAGGCGACGCGTCGCGCGCAGGCGTTCCAGTCGGCGAGGCGCGGGTAATTGTCGACCAGCCAGCCGAAAGCGCCCTGCACAATGCCGAAGGCGGAAGCGGCCTGCATCACCTCGCCAAGCGACATGTTGCCTTCGAGGAATTTCGGCGCGCACAGCAGGATCGGCACGACGGGCGCAAACAGGCTCGACCCCTGCGACACTAGCGCCGTGCGCATGTGCTGGCCGGTCAGCAGCGCCCATTGCCTCAGAACATGGCCGAAATTCCTGTCGATGCCGCTGCGTTCCTCGTCCTCGCCGCCGAGCAAGGCGATGCTCTCGCCGTTCTCGCGCACGCGCGTCAGCGTGTAGCGCAGCTCGGCCTCCGCCTGGTTCTTGCGCTCGGAGAGCTGGACGAAGTTGCGACCGATGACCACCATCGAGGTCGAGGTGATGGCGGCATAGATGACAGCGGCGATGACCAGGAAGCCGGGAATGGTGATGGTCTCGCCGGCGATCGGCAGGGTGAGCGCCCCACCGATCGTCCACAGCACCACGATGAAGGTCGAGGCGGCGAGAAACGCCACCAGGACGCCTGAGATGAAATCGACGGGCGAATCGGTGGCGATGCGCAGATCCTCGGTCATGCGGGCTTCGGGGTTCTGGTGGTCGCCGCTGACCAGGTTCAGCTGATAGTAGCGGCCGCTGGCCAGCCAGCGCGAGATGACCGCGGTGGTCAGCCAGGAACGCCAGCGGCGCTGGATCGTCATGCGCAGATAGACCTGCGCAACGACAAGGCTTCCGTTGGCGAACACGAGCGGCAGGAAGACGGCGGTGAGGAGATAGACGGTGCGGGCGTCGCGCTGCTCGAGGGCGTCGAAGATCGAACGGTTCCAGACATTGATGCCGTACTGGACGCCGACATTGATGCAGATCAGGATCAACAGCCCGATCGTGAACGGCCAGGCGAGCCTGTCGCCGCGCCGGCTCCAGTAGCCGCGGGCGCTGATCCAGAAACGCCGCAGCAGATATTTCTTGCGCGCCTGCTCGGCTTCTTCGGGGGTCAGCTTCGGATCGGGTTCGACGGCCTCCGGCGGCGGCGCGGCCTCGCCGTTGACCTCGGGAGCCGAGGCCTTCTCTTCGCGCGACTTCTCTTGGCTCGATTCCTCCTGGCGCGATTTCTCTGCCCTCGTTTTCTCTGGACGCGCCTTCTCTCCGCGCGACTTCTCTTCGTCTGGCGTCCCTGGGCGCGACCGCTTCTGGCGTGACTTCGGGGCACCGCGCGGTTTGGCGCCGGCGGCCGGCTTCGGTTTGGAATCAACTTCTGACATCAGCCGACAACGGCTTCAAAATCAGAAGGTTTCATGCCGTCGGCTCGATAGTCCGGCTGCCGGCAGCCCTGACCAGCACTTGCAACGGCCTGACGCCACCCAGCAATCCCGCCCCGGCCATTCCAACACGCCCGACTTTCTGTTTGAATGCCGCCGACATTCGAATGGAGTGCGGCCCATTTCAAACGATCCCTTCGCCCCCTTGCGGGAGCGTTTCCTGGCCCGGTGCGCCGATCAGCTCGCGGAGCTGAAGGCCGCGCGGGAGCAAGGTCCCCTGCCCGACGTGACCAAGCTCGCCCACTCGCTGGCGGGAGCCGGCGGAACATTCGGCTTTGCGGAGATCAGTGCCAAGGCAGCGGCGCTGGAGACGCTGCTGGTCGAACAGGCGGATGGCGGTGCCATTGACGCAGCGCTCGATGCGCTGATCGCGGAGATCGAGCGCACGCTGCAATGACGCGAATGGCCGGGCGCGAACCGGCCGCGCCTATTTCTTGGCGCCGCCGAGGCCGGTCCTGGTCATCTCGCCCCAGCCCTGGTTGCCGCGCAAAAACTGCCACCAGCCCTTCACGCGCCAGAAATTGTTGAGCTGGCGGTAGCCGAAATTCTCGATCACGGCGACCGCCGTCAGCACGGCCAGGTCCCTGGCGCGAGGAAAGCGTTGCAACTCGGCCTCTTCGAGGACGAGCGAGCAGACGCTGACGCAGACGCCATAGGTGAAGACGAGTGAAGTGAAGGCGAGCAGATATTCGCCCGACAGGATGCCGAGCAGCCAGAAGGCCGGGATCAATATATAGCCCAGCACCTCGGCCACCGGCCCCAGCACGTCGACGATCAGTATGTGGCCGAAGCCGAGGAAGCCGACGCGGCCGTAGCGCGGGTTGAACAGCATCGCGCGGTAGCGGAAGAAGCATTCGAGCGCGCCGCGCTGCCAGCGCGTGCGCTGCCTGCCCAGCACGCTCAGCGTCTCCGGCGCCTCGGTCCAGCACACCGGCTCGGGAACGAACTGGATGCGGTATTTGCGCCTGGTATCGCGCATGTGGCGGTGCAGCTTGATGACGAGGTCGAGGTCTTCGCCCATCGAACCCTGGGTGAAGCCGCCGACCGCCACCACTTCGGCGCGGCGGAACATGCCGAAGGCGCCGGAGACCAGCATCAGCGTGTTGATGCGGCTCCAGGCAAGCCTGGCCATCAGGAAAGCGCGCAGGTATTCGACCACCTGCAGCAGCGGCAGCAGGCGCCACGGCAGGCGCACCTCGCGCACCCTGCCCGCCTCGATCCGCGAGCCGTTGGCGATGCGGATCGTGCCGCCGACAGCGATGGTGCGCTCCGGATCGTCGATGAAGGGTTGCGCCGCGCGCATCAGCGCGTCGGGTTCGAGGATGGAATCGCCGTCGATGACGCAGAACAGCGGCGCGCGGCAGACATTGATGCCGGCATTCTGGGCATCGGCCTTGCCGCCATTCTCCTTGTCGACCACGAACAGCCGCTCGGTCATCGGCGAGGAATAGAGGCCGCGGATCGGCTGGTGCGCCAGTTCCTCCTCGTAGGGCCGGTGGAACTTCACCAGCCTGAAGGCCTCGATCAGGCGCTGCAGCGTGTCGTCCTTCGAGCCGTCGTTGATGACGATCACCTCGAAATTCGGATATTCGAGCGCCAGCATGGAATGGACGCTCTCGACCACGTTCAGTGCCTCGTTGTAGGCGGGCACCAAAAGCGCGATCGGCGGCGCGACGTCGCCATAGCGGTGCCAGAGCAGCGCCGAGCGCGCCACCGGCGGGCGCATGGACAGCGCGTAGGCGGCGACGATGAGCTGCAACAGGTAGATCGCCGTTTGCGCCAGCCCGGCCCCGATGATGAACCAGGACAGGATTGAGGCTGTCAGAACGATCTGGTGGCTCCAGTCGGCGATCATGTGGCAGGGCCCTCGGCAAGGATGAGCGAGGCGGTGCGCTGGCTGCGCGAGACGTCGCTGGCGGCCATCGCGCGCAGCATCTTTTCGCCGGGCTGGCCGAAGGAGCGCAGCGCGTTGGCGGCGGCATAGCGCACGGTCCACACCTCGTCGTCCATCAGCCCGGCGAGCGTCGCAGCGAGTTCGCTGAGGCCGAGGCGGCCGGCGGCGTCGGCGGCGTCGGCGCGCACGTCGAGGTCGTCGCTCGCCATCGCGCTCGCCAGGATGGACGGCGCGTCGGCATGGCCGGTCAGGCCGAGCGCGCGGAGCGCGGCGGCGGCGACCTCGGGTGAGGCATCGCCGGCGAGGCTGGCGAAGAAATCGGCGAAGCCGAAGCCGCCGGCGCGGGCCAGCGCTTCGATCGCGGCCGCCCTGACGACTGGCACGCCGTCCGCGCGCGATGCATGCACCGCAAGCTCGTTGAAGCGCGTCCGCGGAAAGCGCCTGAACAGCTCGATGACGCGCCGCGAGCGCTGCCCCGCCACGCCGATATTGTCCAGTACGAAGTCGAGCAGCGGCAGGCTGCCGAGATCGCTGAGCGCGATGGCCGCGGCGATCCTGACTTCGCGCGAGCGGTCCTCGGCCAGCGCCGAAAGCAGGCGTGCCGACGCATCCTCCGAATCCAGCGCCGCGAGCATCTCGGCGGCGTGGATGCGTTCGGCGACGTTGCCTCGTTCAAGCTGCCTGCCGACACGGGCCGGCATGCCGCATTCCTTGAAGGCGGCAAGGACGTCGTCGTGCTCCGCGCCGCGCAGCAGCGACAGGAATTCGAAGCCGGCATTGATCGCCACCCCGGCCGGCACCGCGAGGATGGCCGCCTTCAGGGCCTCGCGGTCGCGGTTTTCGGTGAAGGCGATCAGCGCCGTCAGAAGCTGGCGCCGCTGATCGGCGGCGGCAGTGCTCCGGCGCTCCTGCAGCACCCGGCGCGCGATCAAAAGCAGCATGATCACCAGCGAAAGGGCGCTGAGCAGAATGGACATGTCCCAGACCAGCCACATGATCAGAACCGCGCGGTCAGACCGAGCCCGAATATGGTCCGGTCGAAGGTCGGGCGTTGCTCGTGCGCCAGGCTGGCGCGCAGCGTCAGCGGATCGCTGACATCCCAGGAAAGGCCACCGAAGACGGTGCGCGTCGGCACCAGCGTGCCGTCGGAGATTTCCGGCGCGTCGGCGTAACCGCCGAACAGGTTGAAGCGGGGCGTCACCACAAGATCGGCGCGCAGCACATAACCGTCGGCGCGCGTGCCGATATCGTCCTCGGCGTGCACCCAGCGGGCGGAAAGCCCGAGGCGGCCATCGAGGATGTAGCCCTGCACCCAGGGCGAGATGGTGGTGACGCCGGCATTGGCGAAATCGTCGTAGCGGGCGTCGATGTTGAGCGAGACCGGACCGAATTGCCTGGCCGGCGCCATGACCTGCCAGGACGCGCCGGCACCGATCGAGTAGCGCGCCAGGAAATCGGCGTCCGGGGTCGCTGTCGCCAGCGCATAGGCGGAGAAGGCGGGCGAAAAGGCCTGGTCGATGCGGCCCTCGACCTGGACGTCGGTATGGCCGTAGCGGGTCGCCACCCGGCTGCGGCCCGAAATGGTCGTTGCCGGCGACAGCCGATAGGCAAGACCTGCCGAACTGTCGGTCCAGTCGCCGAGCCCGTCGCTGAGATCGCTCATCTCTGTGCCGAAATCGAGCCGCCATTTGCGCGGCGGCGGCACGGCCAGCCTCTGCTCGATGTCGGCGGAGCCGGGCTCGATGGCCAGCGCCTGTCGGTAGGCCAGCCGCGCGGCGGCGTCGTCACCCTCGGCGCGGCGCACATCGCCGATGCCGACCAGCGCCTCGGCATTGCGCGGATCGACCGCAAATGCGCGCTGGAACGACTGTTCGGCCCGCCTGTAATCCGCTTCCAGCAGGGCAATCCTGGCGTCGAGGTTCAGCACCTCGACATTGTCCGGCGCCGAAGCCAGCGCCTCATCGGCCAGCGCGCGGGCGCGCGGCAAATCGCCCTGCCAGATCGCCAGGCGCACCTTGCCGAGGCGAGCGTCGAGCAGGCCGGGGTCGATGGCCAACGCCCTGTCGAAAAAATGCCCGGCCACGTCGAAGCGCTGGCCGGAGCCGACGACAAGGCCAAGGGCGACCAGTATGTCGGTGTTCTTCGGCGCCAGCCTTAGCGCCCGGCGATAGGCCTGCTCGGCCTCTGGCAGCTTGCCCGCCGCCCTGAGCCGCCTGCCCTGCTGCATCAGCCCGGCGACGGGATCCGCCCGCCGCGGGGGCGCCTTCTTCGCGGGCACTGCAGCCGCCGGAGCGGGCTTCACCTTGCTGCCGGCGGCGGCCTGCTTTGCCTTGCGAATGGTCTCAACCAGCGCCGCGGCGTCGGCATTGCCGGGCTCGGCGCGGACCACCGATTCGGCCAGCGGCAGTGCCGCATCCAGATTGCCGGAGCGGAACTCAACCTCGGCCAGGCCGAAGCTGGCATCCTGATAGGCCGGGGCAAGCGAGAGCGCACCGGAAAAGGCCTCGCGCGCGGCCGGCAGATCGTTGCGGCCGAGCTCGGCAAAGCCGAGCTGCACCAGAACATCGGCATTGCCGGGTTTCAGCGCCAGCGCGCGCTTGAGCAGGTCCGCCGCCTCATCGAAATGCTGGGCTTGCCTTGCCTTGACGCCGGACGCGTAGAGCTCGTCGGCGGTCTGGGCCAATGAGACGCCGGGAGATGCGGCGATTGCCAGGAACATGCATGCGGCAATGGCGGCGCGCCGGCTTCGCTGCATCAGCGCTTGTTCCGCGCGATCAGGCGCGCAAGCCGGGCCAGGAGTTCTTCGGGGATGAACGGCTTCACCAGGTAGTCGTCGGCACCCTTTTCGAGCGCCGAGACGATGTCCTTTTCGGCCTTGCGCGCGGTCAGCATGACGACCGGGGTTTCGGACAGAGCCGGATCGCCCTTGATGCGCGCCAGCACCTCGATGCCGTCCGCCTTGGGCATCATGGCGTCGAGCACGATGATGTCGGGCCCGTCGCGCTCCGCCTTCGAAAGCGCTTCGGCCCCATCCACCGCCTTGATGACCTCGTATCCCTTCGCCCTCAGCCTGAATTCCATCAGCTCGAGCAGCAACGGATCGTCATCGCAGATCAGAATTCTTGCCTTCGCTCCGTTCACCTGTCCTGCTCCGGTTCCGTCGCCCCCCGGAGTGATCAATCCATGGACCGCCATCCGCCAATGCGGGTCCATGCCATAGTTCCGCGCGGGTGTTCCCCGCGCCCGCCAACGCCGCGTAATCATAGATAAAGCCGATTCGCGACGGCCGCATTTCGATACAATCAGTAGATGAATATGAGGGCATGGTATAGGAGCCGTAAACGGCGCCGCACAGCTTCCGCAGCAGCTTATCGCCTATACCGGCCGCGTGGACATCCGAAGCAGGCCGTCAGCCCGTTCGTAGCGCAAGCAGCTTGCTGACTTCACCGGCAAGCGCCAGCGGGTCGAAGGGTTTGGCGATGACCCCGACTGCCCCCATGGCCAGATAGTGTTCGACCTGATGCGTCTGGGTGCGCGCCGTGATGAACGCCACGGGTATCGATGCCGTAAGCGGCGAGGCGGCCAGCCGCTTCAGCGTCTCCGGCCCGTCCATGTCCGGCATCATCACGTCGAGCAGGATGAGGTTGGGCTGCCAATCGGCGGCGACCGCCAGTGCTTCGGCGCCAGAAGAGCAGGACCGCACCTCG
Source organism: Mesorhizobium sp. M4A.F.Ca.ET.020.02.1.1 (assembly GCF_004022645.1). Classification (NCBI taxonomy): domain Bacteria; kingdom Pseudomonadati; phylum Pseudomonadota; class Alphaproteobacteria; order Hyphomicrobiales; family Phyllobacteriaceae; genus Mesorhizobium; species Mesorhizobium sp. M4A.F.Ca.ET.020.02.1.1. Next base: position 8,409 of record NZ_RZOI01000038.1, read on the forward strand.
AACCGCGGCTCGAGTTCGAGCGACATTTGGGCGATCTCGCGAATGTCGTCCTCGTCATCCACATAGAGTATCCTTGTCGACATCAACCTTACTCCCTTGCTTGCACGGTGGGTCCCGCTGCGTTGCGGGACGCAACCAACATGCGTCGGACCAGCTTGGCCACGTCGATCTCCGACGCCCTGGTCTTGGTCATCATCGCCTGCACCCGGTCGCCGAGTTTCTCGTCCATCTCCGCCGCCGAGAACACGATAACTCCGGTCTCCTGCGGCAGATCGATGAGCAGATCCAGCCCCGATCCGTCAGGAAGCGCGATGTCGAGGATGACCAGGTCGTAGCGATGCTTCGCGACCGCCCGCCGCGCCTCCTGCAGCGTTTTCGCCGAAGCGATCAAGACGTCCGGACCCAGCCCCGCCGACATTACGGCAAGCACACCTTCGTCGTCCTCGACGTGGAGGATCCTCGGCCTCCGCTCGACCTTGCCGGCGACGATCTTGGCGAGAGCGGCATGAAGCCGCGTCGAATCCACCGGCTTTTCCAGCCAGTCGACGATGCCGACGGCGGTGCCGTTCAGCGAACGCTTGGCCTCATCGGCGACGGCGGAGATGACGATGACCGAAATGTCGGAATTCACCGGTGACGCCCTGATGTCGTGAAAGAGCTTGATACCGGATTCCCCGGCAAGCTTGATATCGAGCGTCAGCGCCACATAGTCGCGGGTGCGCAGGAGCGCCATGGCGGTGTCGATGTCGGGGGCGACGTCGCTGGAAAAGCCTTCCGCATCGAGGAGTGCCGCGATCACCGCCGCGACATCGGTCTCGTCCTCGCAAATGAGAACACGCAGGCGGCCATCGCGCGGCCGCGATCGACGCTCCGTCGCAACCGGCTTCTCGGCCTGCCTTTGCGCTTCGGCAAGGTCGACGTGGAACGAGGTTCCCTTGCCTTCCTCGGTTTCGAAGGAAACGGCGCCGCCCAGCTTTTCCACGATGGTCTTGACGATGCTCAAGCCGAGACCGGTACCGCCCTGCTTGCGGGTGCTCGACGCGTCCGCCTGCTCGAACTTGCCGAATATGCGGCTGCGGAATGCCTCGGGAATGCCAGCGCCCTGATCGATCACCGAGATGCGCAGCATGTCACGATCGCGGCGCTCCAGTTTCACCGTCACGGTGCCGTCGGCGTCGGAGAACTTGATTGCATTCGACAGGAGATTGGCCATCACCTGATGCAGGCGATCCTCATCGATGTTGGCCTCGGCGCGCGGGGCATCGTCGACCAGGACGATGCGGATTCGGCCATCGGCCCTATAGTTGGAACTGGCGGCAATGGCCTGCTCCAGCAGGGGGCGAACAGGCATCTGCCTGATCTTGAAGGCGATCACGCCCGATTCGATCTTCTCCATGTCGAGGATGTCGTTGATGAGAAGAACCAGCCTCTCGCTGTTGTTGTGGGCGATGTTGATGAGGTTGGCGGCCTTTGGCGGCAGTTCGCCCGCCACTCCGGCCGCGATCAGGCCAAGCGAACCGCGGATTGATGTCAGCGGGGTGCGCAATTCATGGCTGACCGTCGAGATGAAATCGTTCTTGAGCTGGGCATTTCGTTTCTGCTCCGTGATGTCGCGATTGTAGGTGATGACGCCGGTGATCTTGCCGGCCTCGTCGCGGAACGGCGCCTTCAGCGTGTAGAGCCAGCCCTGCCTGCCGTCCGGGAAAACCGCCGGCTGGTCGATGCGCAGCGTCTGCCCGGCCTCCAGCGCGCCCATCTCGTCCTGCCGGAAGCGCTCAGCCACATCCTTCGGATAGAAATCGAAATCCGTCTTGCCGATAAGGTTCTCGACCGAAGTGGCTCTCACCATTTCGGCGGTCGCCGGATTGGCCGCGATGAAGCGGCCGTCGACATCCTTTATGTTGAGGCAATCCGGCAGCTCGCGAACCATGGCCCGGTAGATCATGTTGGACATTGCGAGTTCGCGCCGTCGCTCCTGGCGGTCGAGCAGCACGCTGATGATGATGGTGCTGAGGAAGCGGAAAACGAGGGACGGGAACGTGCTCAGCTGCACCATGCCGGCGACGACCTGGGGTGGGATGACCAGAAGCGTGATCAGCCCGGCGAGAGCGACCGACACGCCGAGGCCGAAAATGTCGAAGATGGTGCGCGTTCGGGCGGCGACGATGTGATGCCATGCAATGCCAACGACAGCCGTGATGAGGATGCCCACGATTCCGATGCTCGCGCCCTGCCCGCCGAGATGAATGCGATAGGCAATCGAACCGGCGGTGGCGATGATCATTGCAGGCCATCCGCCGAAGAACGCGGCGGCGGCGATGAAGGCTGCGCGCAGATCGACGATGAAGCCGGCGACAGAGAGCGCCGTCGCCATGGAAATGATCGCGCCGGCGCACATGACCACGCCGAGAATCAGCGACCGCCTCCGCCGCGAAAGTCGCCCGGTGAAATCCGCCACAAGGTCCCAGGCGACCACCAGGATGGAGACCAGCGCAAGATTGGCGAGGAGTGAGCGCCAGATATCGGTCATGACTTTCCGGCTCCTTTTCTCCGATAGATACCGGCAAAACCTATCCGAGGTCTAAAGAGCCGTGGACCGGTCTGAGCGACAATGGGACAGGCCGAAACGCCGAATCGGCGACCAGTGCGAAGCGTCAGGCCCGACGCGATCATCGCCCAGCGAACGGCGCATATGTCGACGACCTCCGGCCGCAGGCTAGGTGGCGGAAGGTCGATGGTGGCTGCGCCACCCAGGCCTCGATCTGCTGCGTGACGAAGGCAGCCGCCTGGTGGTGGATGAAATGGCCGGCGCCAGGCAGCGCCACCACGGAAGAGACGTTGTCGACCTCGCGGAACGTGCCGTCGAAGGCACTGGCCGGAACATAGCGGCCGTCGGCGCCGAAGATCACCAAAGTCGGCGCCCTTACCAAAGGCAAATGGCGTCGCCAAGCAGTTGCTGGGGCATGGCCTGGTCGACCGCATCCGCCTGCTCATCTATCCCGGCGTCGTCGGCCACGGCAAGCCGCTGTTTGCGCCCGGCGGGCGAGTGCCGCTCGAGCTGATTTCGGCAACGCCGTTCAGCAACGGCGTGGTGGCGCTGGAATATGCAACCGCGAAGTCTTGATGCAGCTTCGCAGGGGACGGCGATGATGGCCACCTCACCCACTTGGGAGATCGGCAGCTTTCCCTCACCCGGCCTTCTTGCCCCGCTTGCCCTTCACGGCAGCCCTGCCCTCCAGCACCCGCTCGACCTCGCGCTTCAGCTGGTCCTTGATCTCGACCGTCTCGGCCATCAGTGTGTCGATCTTGAGGAAGTCGAGCACGCGGTACTTCGACACGTTCGGGCGGATCAGTATGTCGGGCGGGCACTGCCGCAGCTTGTTGGCGATGATCGACTGCATCATCAACTGCGTGGCGCCGTACATCAGATCGACGGTGGTCGGGTGCCGGCGCTCGGCCTCGCTCGGCGCGCCGACGACGTCGATGGCGATGATAATGTCGGCGTCCTTTTCGATGAGGTCAAAGGGCACGGGGTTGTAGATGCCACCGTCGATCAGCACGCGGCCGTCGCGCGTCACCGGACGGAACACCGCCGGAATGGCGGCGGAAGCGGCCAATGCCGAATGCAGGTCGCCGTCCTCGAAGACGGCGAGCTTGTGGCCGAAATAGTCGGTCGCCGTCACTTTCAGTGGGATCTTCAGCTGTGCGAAGGTTTCCGGGATGGCGTCGGGCAGGAAGGATTTCAGGATGCGCTCGACATTGAACTGGCTGACGCGGATGCCGTTCTGCATAGCCTCGGCGATGGTTCCCGGTCTTGCCCGCCACATGCGCGAGGCCACCTCGGCGCGGCTGCCGAGGATAGAACGGGCATAGGCGTGGATCTCCGCCCCGGTCATGCCGGAGGCCATGCCGGCGCCCATGATGGCGCCAATCGAGGAGCCGGCGATCGCCGCCGGCCTGATGCCGAGCTCGTCCAGTGCCTCTATTGCGTGGATGTGCGCGAGACCGCGCGCGCCGCCGCCACCGAAGGCAACGCCGAAGGTGGGACCGCCGCTAGCCATTGCTCACCATCTTCCCGCCCCGGGCCTCATCCCTTGCTTCCTAGCGGTGGACCGACGACCATGATGGCGGGATCGGACGACAAAAGCTTCTTCGCCGCGGCCTTGACGTCGGCGATCGTCACCGCGTTGATGAGGGCCGCGCGACGCTGCAGATAGTCGATGCCGAGATTGTCGAGCTGCAGTTCCAGCAGCGTCGCGGCGATAGAAGCCGAAGAGTCCAGATTGTTGATGGCATAGGCGCCGATCATGTATTTCTTGGCCGCCTCGAGTTCGACTTCGGTCGGACCCTGCTCCGCCATCCCCTTCACCACCTGGCGCACCAATGCGAGCGTCTCGGCGGCACGGTCCGAGCGAGTCGCGGTGGTGATGACCAACGCGTTGGAATGCTCGTGGTCGACCAGGTTGGAATCGACGCCATAGGCAAGGCCGCGCTTTTCCCGCACCTCTTCATACAGGCGCGAGGTGAAGGTGCCGCCGCCGAGGATATCGTTCACCAGCACGGCGGCGAAGAAATCCGGTGCGCTGCGCTTCACGCCGGGATAGGCGAACTGCAGCGAGGTCTGCGGCAGGTCGTAGTCGACTTCCAGCTGCTGGCCGAGCTTCGGTTGGGTGTCGGCGATCGGGGCGAGCGCCTGCTTCTGCGGCAGGTCGCCAAACAGCTGGTCGAGCTTCCGCCTCAGGGTTGCCGCGTCGATGTCGCCGACCACGGCGACATGCAGGCCGTCGCGGGCGAAACTTGCCTTGTGGAAAGCGCCGAGGTCCTGCGGCGTGATCGCGGCGATGCTCTGCCTGGTGCCTTCATCGGGCCTCGAATAGGGATGCTCGCCATAGATCGCGCTTAGCCATTTGCGCTGGGCGATCGCGTTCGGGTCGCGCTCGTTGGCGATGATGCCCGACAGCACCTGGGCGCGCACGCGGTCGAGCGGCGCCTGGTCGAAGCGCGGTCTGTTGACGGCAAGCGTCAATAGGTCGAAGGCGGCGTCCTTCCCTTCCGACAGCATGCGCATCGAGCCATAGGTGCCATCGCGCTGCGCGTCGAAGCTCATCTCGGCGCCGGCATCGTCAAGTTTCACCTGGAAGGCGTCGCTGTCGAGGTCGCCGGCGCCCTCGTCGAACAGGCCGGTCATCAGGTTGGCAAGCCCTTCCTTGCCAGCCGGGTCCTGCGCCGTGCCGCCGTCGAAGACGAAGCGGATGGCGACGATCGGCACCGTATGATCCTCGACCAGCCAGGCGGTGATGCCCTTTTCAGACTTCACCTCCTGGATGTTCATCGCGGCACGGGCGGCAAGCGCCGGCAGGACGAGGAAGAACAAGGTAAAGCAAAGGGTGGCGAAGGCGCGTGCCAATTTCCCGTCTCTCCTTGAAGGAAAATGGTGAGCGTGGTGGGGAAAAGGCATCGTACGGCTGAGCTGGTGCGTCATCATCAATTCCCCGCCTGTTGCTGCGGCAGAAGATAGCCGGTCGTCGAATGATCGAGCACAAGATAGCGAGCGGCGACCGTCTTGACCTCCTCGGCGGTGACCTTGCGGATGCGGTCCGGCCATTCCAGGACGTCGCGCACATTGCCGCCCGTGGCCAGCGTCGCGCCGTACATGTTGGCCATGTCGTCCTGCTTGTCGCGGGCGAAGATCATCGAGCGGACATAGCGCTGCTTGGCCTTTTCCAGCTCGTCATCGGTGACGCCGTCCCTGGCGATGCGGGCGACCTCGGCGTTGACCGCCGCTTCGACATCGGCGAGCCTGGCATCGCCGCGCGGCGCGGCGTAGACGGTGAAGTTGGTGGCGTCGAGCATGGTGCCCTGGAAGAAGGCGCCGGCTTCCGCGGCAATGCCCTGCTTGACCACGAGCTGCTGGTAGAGCCGGCTGCGGTTGCCACCGCCAAGGATCTCGGCCAGCAGGTCGAGCGCCTCGGCCTCGCCTGGCTGGGCCGTGTGATAGGACGGCACCACCCACTGGGTCGAGAAGCTCGGCACGGAAACGCGCGCGTCCGTCAGCGTCACCGTCCGTTTGGTGTTCTGCTCTGGCTCGACCGGGCGAATGCGCGGCGGCAGGTCCGGGCCGCGCGCGACCTTGCCGTAGGTCTTCCCGGCCAGCGCCTTCACCGTGTCGGGCTCGACATCGCCGGCCACCACCAGCACGGCGTTGTTCGGCCGGTAATACTTGTCATAGAAGGCGATCGCGTCGGTGCGGTTCAGTTGTTCCATCTCCTGCATCCAGCCGATGACCGGGATGCGGTAGGGCTGGTTCTGCCAGAGCGTGGCGTCGACTTCCTCGTCCAGCACCGCCTGCGGGTTGTTGTCGATGCGCGAACGGCGTTCCTCAAGGATCACGTCGCGTTCGGTCTTGATGACGTCGTCGGTAAGGATGAGATTGCGCATGCGGTCGGCCTCGAAGGCCATCATCTCGCCCAGCGCCGACGGGGCCACCGTCTCGTGGAAGGCTGTGTAGTCGTAGGAAGTGAAGGCGTTGTTGGAGCCGCCGATCTCCGAGACGGCGCGATCGAACTCGCCGGCGGCGTGGTTGGTCGTCGCCTTGAACATCAGGTGTTCGAAGAAATGCGCGATGCCGGACTTGCCGGCCGGCTCGTCGGCGCTGCCGATCTTGTACCACACCATATGGGTGACGATCGGCGCGCGATGGTCGGGGATGACCACCACCTCCATGCCGTTGTCGAGCAGGAAATCCGTGACCTTGCCGTCATCGGCGGCGAGTGCGGGGTCGGTCAGGAACAGCGAAGTGGTGAGCAAGACTCTCCGCAGCCATTCAGTATGGGGTGTCATTGATGGCTCCGGTTCTCATTGCGGGACGATAGGCAAGGTTGCCAGCCGAGGCAAAGTGAATTGTTCGTCATTTTCGAGGCGCTCACCCCGCCTTGATGACCGGATCACCGTTTCGCCGTAGCCGCGCTCGTCGACCACGGCGAACCCCTCGCCGGCATCGAACGGGGCGGAAGCCACTTCCTCGACCACGCAGAGCGCGCCGGGCAGCAACCAACCGCCTTGTCTCGCGGAGCGCAGGGCGCGCTCGCCCAGGCCCTTGCCGTAAGGTGGATCGGCGAAGACGAGGCCGAAGGCGGCAAGCGTGCCGGCCTCGCCCAGAGCGGTGGCGTCGCGCCGGAAAATCTTGGTGCGGCTGGTCAGCCCGAACGTCTCGACATTGCTGCGGATCAGGCCGCGTCCCTCGGCCGATTCCTCGATGAAGACGCCATAGGAAGCGCCGCGCGACAGCGCCTCGAGGCCGAGCGCGCCCGTACCGGCGAAGAGGTCGAGCACGCGTGCGCCATCGAGCTTATCTGCAAAACGGTGCGCCAGCACGTTGAACACCGCCTCGCGGGTGCGGTCGGTGGTCGGACGGATGGCATTGCTGCGTGGCGTCGCCAGCGGACGCCCGCGAAACTCACCACCGACGATCCTCATCTGGTGCGGGAACCCTTGGGGCCACCACGTGGCCTGTCACCACCAGGCCTGCCGCCGCCTTCCGGCCGGTCGCCTCGCGGCTTGCTGTACGGCTTGGCGCCACCTGGCTTGCCGCCAGGCTTGCCATATGCCGGCTTGAACGAGGCCTTGCGCGCCTTGGCGTCGGCCGCCTTGGCCGCATCGGCCTCCGCCCTGCCCTTGCCAATCGGACGCGCGCCTGGCGCCATCCAGACATTGGCCTTGCGCTGACCGGGCGGCTCGATCGGCCGCTGCTCGCGTTCGGCCTTCTTGCCGCCGAAACGGGGCTTGTCGCCAAAACCGCCACGAGGTTTGTCGCCGAAGCCGGAACGCTCCGGCTTCGCGCCGCGCTCGCCGAACGCCCGGTCGGGCTTGGTCGAAAGCTTGCCCAGCGCCTCGTCGCGGCTGCCCTCGCGGCGCTTGCGCGCCTTGATCAGGCCGCCCTCGCCGATCGGCCGGCGGTCGCCGTCGCGAGAGAATTTCGGCGGTTCGGCCCCTTCGCGGCGCGGCTCGGTGCGGCGCACCGGCCTGTTGGAGAAGGGTTTTGCAATCTCGGCATCGAAATTGGCGCCGGATTCCTCGATCAGGCGCTCGCCGAGCTGCTCACGCAGCACGCGGCCCTTGATCTCCAGCACATGGCCCTCCGGCAGATCCTCGAGCTGGAACGGCCCGTAGGAAATGCGGATCAGCCGCGTCACCTCGAGGCCGAGCGCGCCCAGGATGTTCTTGACCTCGCGGTTCTTGCCTTCGCGCAGGCCGATCGTCAGCCAGGCATTGGTGCCCTGTTCGCGGTCGAGGCTGGCTTCGATCGCGCCATAGAAGACGCCGTCGACGGCGATGCCTTCGCGCAAGCCCGCGAGCGCGCTTTCCTCGACCTTGCCGTGGACGCGCACGCGGTAGCGCCTGAGCCAGCCGGTGGCCGGCAATTCGAGCACGCGCGACAGGCCGCCGTCATTGGTGAGCAGCAGCAGCCCTTCGGTGTTGATGTCGAGGCGACCGATGGTCATCAGCCGCGGCAGTTCGGCCGGCAGCACGTCGAAGACGGTCTTGCGGCCCTCGGGATCGCGGTTGGTGGTGACGACGCCGGCCGGCTTGTGGAACAGGAACAGCCGAGTGCGCTCGATCTTGGGGATTTCCATGCCGTCGAGATGGACGATGTCGTCGGGCATCACGTTGAAGGCCGGCGAGGACAGCACCTTGCCGTTGACCTTGACGCGGCCGGCGGCGATCAGTTCCTCGGCGTCGCGGCGCGAGGCCAGGCCGGCGCGGGCAAGCCGCTTGGCGATGCGCTCGCCGGCTTCCTCAGCGGCTTCGGCGGGACGCGGGCGAGGCTTGAAGCCGCCGCCTGATGCGCCTTGCGGCCGCTCGCCAAAGTCACGCTTGGGACGATCGCTGAAGTCGCGCTTGGGACGATCCGCGAAGTCGCGTTTCGGACGGTCCGCGAAATCTCGCTTCGGGTGGTCGCCAAAATCACGCTTGGGCCGTTCGAAACGTTTTTCGCCGCCCTCGCCTGACGCGGCCACCGGCCGGTCGCCGCGCGGGGCGTAGGGCTTGCGCGGTCCCTTCTCATAAGGCTTGCCCTCGGGGCGCGGTCCCTTGCGGAACGGCTTTTCGCCGCGCGGGCCAGCGCCCTCGCTCGCCTCACGCGGCAAGTATTCGCGCTTAAAGTCGCGCGCCGGCCGCTCACCGTCCGCTGCCATCGGCCGATCACCACGCGGCGCATAGGGCTTGCGCGGTCCGTCGCGCTTCTCGAAGGGCTTGCCCTCGGGACGCGGCGCCTTGCGGAACGGCTTTTCCGCCCGCGCCGCACCAGCCTCACGAGGCCGGTCGCCGCTTTTGAAATTGCGCTTTGGCCGCTCGCCTTCGGCGGCTATCGGCCGGTCGCCACGCGGCGCGTAGGGCTTCTTGGCGCCGAAAGACGGCTTGCCGCCTTTGCTGGCGGCGCCGTCGCGGCTGCGCGATCCCGCGGCTTTCGGACCGCCCCTGACCGGACCCTTTTTAGCCCGGAATTTCTTGTCGTTGTCGTCCATGTGGCCTTTGCCTGTTTGCGCTGCTACAGCGTGGCGCATCCTTTCGGGCGCGCAAAGGACGCTGTAGCACTTTGATTTGGCGCATGATCGTTTCCGAAAACCGAGTCCGATTTTCGAGGTTAGGCGCTAGATAACAGGATCGCTGTCGGGTGGCGAGGAGATAATCGGAATGGAAACCGCGTGAAGCGGCCGGATTTCATGGCATTGGCGCTTGAGGAGGCGGCAGCCGCCGCGCAGCGCGGAGAAGTGCCGGTGGGCGCGGTCATCGCCAGCCGCGGCATCGTCGTGGCAAGAGCCGGCAACCGCACCCGCGAGCTTGCCGACCCGACGGCGCATGCCGAGATGCTGGCCATCCGCCAGGCCTGCGAAAAGCTCGCCAGCGAGCGGCTCACCGGCCACGATCTCTATGTGACGCTGGAGCCCTGCGCCATGTGCGCGGGCGCCATCTCCTTCGCGAGGCTGCGCCGGCTTTATTTCGGCGCCGTCGACGAGAAGGGCGGCGCGGTGGTCAACGGCGTGCGCTTCTTCGCCTCGCCGACCTGCCACCACGCGCCGGACATCTATCCGGGCATGGGCGAGAGCGAGGCATCGCTCATTCTCAAGGATTTTTTCCGCGAGCGGCGCGAGGTCTAGCCACGATTTTTGGACGATGGCGGGACCGAGGAGGCGCGAAAGATAGCTACCGCTGTCGTTGTGCAGCGATGCGCTGAAACCTTACCACCAGTCGAACCAGCCGCCGCTCTTGCTCTTGGCGGCCGCCTCCTTCTTGAGGCGGCGTTCCTTCTTGTACTCGTCCTCGCCGAGTTCGCCCTGCGGCGCTGTGCCGGCTGCGACGCGATAGGCCAGCGGCGGCTCGCTGAGATATTTGCGGGTGTTCGGGTCGCCCTGCTTGCCCTCTGCCATGCGACGCTGGATCTCGGCGGCGCGGCCCTTGTCGGAGTCCTCCGGCGACCAGCGCGGCGGATGGCTCGAAGCCGAGTCCGCCAACGCCTTCTTCACCGCGGTCGGATCGGTCTGCACGTCGTCGACGATCTGCGACTGATAGGAC
>NZ_RZOI01000390.1:0-5670 GCF_004022645.1 Mesorhizobium sp. M4A.F.Ca.ET.020.02.1.1
GTCTGGATCTTCAGCCCGCCCGGCGTCTCCAGCGCCTCGGCGAACAACCGGCGCGCGCGGCGCATCGTGCCGGCATCGGCGCCACGGCCATCCAGCGCCACGATCCGGCTCGCCAACTCGGCATCGCCCAGCGACGTCCATTCCGACAGCGTCGAGAACACCCGGTTCGACATGTTGGCGGCGGCGGCGCGCGTGTAGGTCAGGCAAAGGATCTTCGACGGGTCGGTGCCGTTGAGCAGCAGCCGGATGACGCGCTGCGCCAGCACATGCGTCTTGCCGGACCCCGCATTGGCAGAGACCCAGGCCGAATTCAGCGGGTCGGAAGCGCGCGCCTGGCTGGCGGCGGTATCGCTCGGGATCGGGTAGGCCTTCTTCATGCCTCCCCCGCCTCGTCGTCGCTCTCGCCGCCGGCCGACCATTCGAGCACGCGGGCGAGATGGTCGTAGTCGCCATCGACCTCGCCCTCGCGGAACGGCAGCGCGCGCGACAGATAGCCGGTCGTCGGGTCGGCATAGTGGAAGAGCAGCTTCTCCAGCCGCGCCCAGGCGTCCTCGGAAAGCTCGTTGGCGGTTCGGAGCTTCCGATTGTACTCGAGGATCGATTCCGGATCGACATCGCCATTCGCCTTCAGCCGCACGAAGGCAAGCTGGGAGGGTTCGCGAATGCCGAGTTCCTTGAAGGCGCCTCGCCGCAGCAATGCGCCTTCGAGCGCGAGCTGCGGCGAAAGCAATGTATGGGCCTGTGCTTTCGAGGGCGAGGAGCCCGTCTTGTAGTCGAGGATATCGGCCATGCCTCCGGCGAGGAGGTCGATCCGGTCGGCACGCCCGGACAGGGTAACTCCAGTACGGCCGACGACGGTTCTTTCGGCACGTTCCTCGGCGTGCCGACTTGTGACATCGGGTGCACGCTGCCGCTCCCACTGGATGATGTTCGCGGCGAGCTTTTCGAAACGCGGCCACCACACCGCCTCGATGTCGGCTGGAAGCGCCGCTTCGGCGAAGCAGGCCCGGCCTGCCTCGACCAGGCTTTGCAAGGCGTCCGGCGCGCGCGGATCGGCGACCCGCCGCGAAAACAGGTGCAGGATGGCGTGGAACAGCGTGCCGCGCTCGGCGGCGCCCGGATCGCGAATGACCGGATCGAGCGGCACCAGGCCGAGGATGCGTCGGGCGTAGACTGCATAGGGATCGCGGCGCAGGGTCTCGATCTCGGTCACCGAGAAATGCTGCGGCCGGGTGGCGAGCGGCGGCCTCGGCTGCGGCCTTGGCGCGAAGTCCAGCCGCTCGCCGGCATCGAGCGCGCGCGCCCAGGAGAGCAGCGCCGCGCCGCGCCGCATCGGCGCCGCCGCGTGCTCCTTGCCGATGAAGGTCAGCATGCGCTGCAGCCAGCGCGACGGCACCGCCGGCGCGTCGCCGGAACGGGCCGCGCGCGTCAGCACCACTTTCTTCGCGCCCATCGCCATCTGGAAGTCATGCGCGGCAAGGCCGATGCGCCGCTCCGGCGGCTCGAGGTCGATGCCGGTCTTCATCAGCCGCGACATGAAGCGGTCGCTCTCCGGCTTGCGCGGCCATACACCTTCGTTGAGCCCGCCGATGACGAGCGTGTCGACGCTCTGCAGCCGCGCCTCCAGCGCGCCCCAGATGGCGATGTTGCGGTCGGTACCTTGCGCCGGCTTCACCGTTTCCGGTGCGATTAGCGCGTCCATCACATCGGGCCATTCGGCCGCAGCGAAGGCGAACGGCACCGAAGCGGCGACCAGGCCGCGCAGCAGTTCGGCGAGCTTCTCACCGGCGTCGCCGGCATAAAGTTCCGCTGGGCCGCCATCGGCTGCCCGGCCAAGGTTCTCCAGCGCAATAACGCTGGCCCGCGTCAACGCGGCAAGATCGGCGTCCTGTTCGCCGCGAAAGGCTGTGAGCGGGGCCAGGGCCTCGGCAAGCCGGGCAAGCATATCCCGCGCCTGCTCGATCCCGCGCACCGTCAGCCGCGCGAACCAGAAGGGCGGGCGGCTGTCGCCGAGACCCGAAAGGCGGGCCTCGAAAAGCGATGCCAGCGAGGCCGCGTCCGGCCGCCCGGTACCGCCGCGCAGTGCCACCAGTTCGACGATCTCCGCCGCAGGGCGCACGCTCGTCCGATCGAGACCGAGGCCCAGTAGCGGGTGCTTGAGCAGCGAGAGCAGGGCGACCGGATCGCCGGGACGGAACACGGCTTGCAGCGCCAGCCTCAGCAGCGTGGCCGCTGGCGTGTTGGTGAGCGGCGTGCCACCGGAATCGTCGGCGGCGACGCCGAAGCGCAGCAACTCGACAGAGACGCGCCGCGCCAGCGCGCGATCACCGGTGACAAGTGCGGCGCGCTGGCCCGGCTGCTCGACGGCGCGCTTCAGCGCGATCGCGATCGCGACCGCCTCGTCGCGCTCGTTGGCAGCCTCCACCAGCGTCACGCCGGCCAGGGCCTGCCGGATGTCCTCGGCCTCGAAGCCGGGGCGCGTCTCGGTCCACAATTCGGTGGTTTCGGCCGGCCGTAGCGCCTCGCCGACTAGGGCCGCGCGGATTGCCAGCGCCCGGTCCGCCGGGACGATCTCCTCGACATCCGCGCGCGGCACGCCGATACCGCCGATCAGCTTCGCCAGGCCGAATTGCGGGTGGCCGAGCGTGGCCGGCCGTGCGCCGGGCGCCGAAATGGCGGCGAAGGAGGCCTCGTCCAGTCCCTTGTCGAGGCCGGGCAGCACGACGGCGCCATTGGGCAAGCCGGCGATCACGCCGAGCAGCTCGGCGGTCGCGGGGATGGAGCCGGTCGAGCCTGCGGCGATCACCGGCCCGGCCGGCCGGTTGCGTTTCAGCCGCGCGGCCTCCAGCCGGATCAGCGCGCTCCGGTGCGCGGCCGGATTGGAGAGGCCGCGTTCGGCGAGCAGCTTCGGCCAGTTGTCGGTGACGATGCCGAGGAAATCGAGCGTCACCTGCCACCAGCCGGCGAGATTGCCGCTGACCAGCCCGGCGAGCTTCGCCCAATCCGTGCCTTCGGTCTCGATTTCGTCCATCAGCCGGGCAAGGTCGCGCGCCAGCCAGACAGCATCGGCCGCCGAAGCCGGCACCACGAATTCCTCGTTGAACCGCGCCGCGACATGCGACGGCAGGCTTGCCTTCCACGCGCGCACCAGCGGCGCCAGGAGAAGCAGCCGCTCCTGCGCGGCAATCGGCGGCGCGAGCTCGATGGCCGGCGCCGCTTCGGCGTCGAAGGCCGCCTCGTCCTCATCGAATTCGCCGAGCGGCCTGACCGTCGGCAGGATGGCCGAGCGAACCCCCAGAATATCGACGAAGGCGCCGCGCAGCGCGCGCGCCGCGCGCCGCGTCGGCACATAGATGGTGGCGTCGGCGAGCGCCAGCGGATCGCCGTTGAAACGGAAGCCGGGCACCAGCCGACCGTGCAGCAACGCTTCCGCCAGCGTCGGCAGGAACGGCGCTCCGGACGGGATTGAGAAAACGCGGCGCGAGCCGCTCATATCGCTTTCGCGAGTGCGCCGGCGACCGCTGCCTCGGCGGGCGGAATGGCGTCGGGCGTGCCGACCGTGATCCAGCGGCCCTGCATCTGCATGCCGAACAGCCGTCCGGCCGTGATCGCCTTGTCGAAATAGGCGTTGAGCGAATGCGGGCCCGTCGGCGCGTCCTTGAAGATACGCGGATGGACAATCGCGGCCCCGGCATAGATCAGGCCGGCCGGATCGCCTTTCGAGCGCTGCAAGGCGCCGTCCGGCGCCACCAGGAAATCGGTGCCGACGCAATGTCCGGTGGCGGAATCGAGATCGGTAAGCATCAGCAGAATATCCATTCTGGCAGCGTCCCATGCAAGGGAAAGACGCTCGAGGCTGGGCTGGCCGCTGTCGATCCAGAACGTGTCGGCGTTGATGATGTAGAACGGCTCTTTCCCCAGCAGGGGCAGCGCCTTGACGATGCCGCCGGCCGAGTCCAGCAGCATCTCGCGCTCGTCGGAAATGGCGATCCTCGGCGCACCGCGGTCGGCGATATGGGCGATGATCTGGTCCGGAAGATAGTGGACGTTGACTACGGCCTTATCGACACCGGCACTTGCAAGGCTGTCCAGCCCCCAGTCGAGCAAGGTCTTGCCGGCGATCTCCACCAGCGGCTTCGGTATCGTGTCGGTGATCGGACGCATGCGCTTTCCGAGCCCGGCGGCGAGCACCATTGCGGTCCTGGGATTTGCGGTCACGGCGTTCGTTCTTCCAGCAGGCCATGGGCGGCGTAGAAGTCGTGTAGCCCGGCAAGTGCCGGGTGCGCCAGCGCTCTTCTGAGATAGTCGCGGATGCGCGGCAGGTGCTTGAGGTAGAAGGGCTTGCCGTCACGCTTCTCCAGCCGCACGAAAATGCCGAGGATCTTCGAATTGCGCTGCGCCGCCATGATGGCGTAGGCCTCCCGGAACGCTGCTTCATCGAAGGCGCCGGCGGCATGGCGCGCCGCGACATAGGCATCGAGCGTCCGCTTCTCGATCGCGGGCGAGATGGTCACGCGAGCGTCCATGGCGAGCGAGGCGACGTCATAGGCGGCGGGGCCGATCAGCGCATCCTGGACATCGACGACGCCGAGCCGGTCGTGGCCGGTTCTGTCGCCGCGCCAGATGATGTTCGGCGAATGGAAGTCGCGCAGCATCAGCGTGTATTGGCTGCCCTTGAGCCGGTCGAGCACCTTGTTCCATTCGGTGTGGTAGCCGGCCAGCAGGGCATTGCTCGCCGGCTTGCCGGTCAGCATCGGCACATACCAGTCAACCAGCAGGTCGGCCTCGATCAGCATCGCCTCGCGGTCGAAGGGCGGCACGTCATGAAAGACGCCCGGCGCGGCTTCCATCCTGTCGGGCCAGGCCTTGCCATGCATCATCGCCAGCAGCTCGGCCGCCGCGGCATAGCGCTCGGCGATCGGCTCGCCATCGCTGTTCAGGAACCCTTCCGCACCGAGATGTTCAAGGAGCAAAAAGCCCTGCTCGAGATCCTCGGCATGGATCTCCGGCACGCTGACGCCCGCCGCCAGCAAGGCGCGGTCGAGGGCGACGAAGGCGGTGACCGATTGCGCGGTGTGGGCGATCACCGCATAGGGCTTGCCGTCGCGCACCGGCGGACCGAGCACCAGTCGCGGCGAGTTCATCAGCACGCGCGGCGCGAGGCCGGCAAGCGAGACGATCTCATAGGAACGGGCTGAGGCGTCGCCGACGAAGAAGCGCCTGCCGGCTTCGCCCCAGCCGGCCGTGGCCAGGAAATCGCGCATCGCCAGCGAGCGCGCCGCGCGATCGAAGGCCGCCCCTTGTCCCGACAGTTTCGCCAGGCGGCCGTCGCCCTGATGCGCGAGCTCGACCCAGAGCGTGCCGTCCGGCAGGGCGGTCTCGGCGCGTTCTGGCCATTCGACCAGGGCCGCCCCTTGCGCCAGCGCGTCGTCGAAGCCGAGTTCGTCGAGTTCAGCGGCTGCCGAAAGGCGGTAGAGATCGAAATGATGCACCGGAAAGCGCGTGTCGTAGGTCTGCACCAGCGTGAAAGTCGGGCTTGGCACGTCGAGGCCGGCATCGTCGGCCAGGGCCCGGATGAGCGACCGCGCCAGTGTCGACTTGCCGGCGCCGAGATCGCCTTTGAGCGCCAACACGTCGCCCGGGCGCAGCGCCATCGCCAGGTCTTCACCC
>NZ_RZOI01000391.1:0-5662 GCF_004022645.1 Mesorhizobium sp. M4A.F.Ca.ET.020.02.1.1
CCAAATGCACAATCCGAGGAGACAAAGCCTGCCATGACCGCTGCCACCAAAGCCGCTGCGAAGCCGGAGAAATCCGGCTTCGCAGCGGCTTTGGTGGCAGCGGTCATGGCAGGCTTTGTCTCCTCGGATTGTGCATTTGGCGCGGCAATCAGGGCCACGGCCGAAGCGAGCAGGGCGAAAAACAGGGTCTTGGGCATTTGGTCTCCTCCAGTTGTGCCCCAAGGACGCGACGGCAGAGCGCAAGCCGACATGGCCGCGAGAAAATTTGCAGCAGATGCGAAATTGGTCAGTGGCGCTTGGCCTGCACCAGATAGGCGTCGATCTCGGTCTCGCCCAGCCATTTGGCGGCTTCCAGCCGGTGCAGGCCTTCAACCAGAATGTGGCGCTTGCCGTCGTGGCGGACCTGGATCGGCATTTTCATACCGTTTTCGAGAATGTCCTCGGCCAGATGGCGGACCGTTTCCGGATGCAGCGTCTTACGCCGCGCGGCGGGCACGTAGATGTCGTCGACCTTGACCTTTTGCACGCGCAGCATCCTGGCTCCCGGCGCTGAAATGTCACCCCGACATGAGATAGTCTGTTTGCCGGATATGGCCAAGGGCAAGCACTTGCTGGCCCGATCGTTTCCATTTGACGCTTGGCCGGCCAATGGTCTCAATGGCGGCCTGTTGGTTTCAGGTGTTCATTGACGCGACTGCCGACCGAATTCCCCGATTTCGGGCTGACGCCCGAGCAGCGTCGCGAGGCGGTGCGCGGCCATTATTACGAATGGCCCGGCATGGACGGTGCGCGCGGCGAGATCTGGTGCTACAGCGACCGTTTTTCGTACCGGCCTGGCGAAACGGTGGCGTTGCATGTCAGCGTGACGGCGCCGCAATTCGGCATGAAGATTGTTCGCGACGGCGCCGCCGAAACACAGGTCTTCGAGAAAGCCGGCATCGCGGCGCGCTGGCAGGAGACGCCCGACCAATGTTCGGTCGAAGGCTGCGGCTGGGACGCCTCTTTCGAGTTCCGCGTCGGCGACGACTGGCCGTCCGGCGCTTATCGCGTCACGCTCACCGCCGAGGGCCGCAACGGCACGCCGATCCAAAGCCATCACCTCTTCATCGTCACGCCCCTGCCCGGCAGGAAACCCGGCCGTCTGCTGCAGGTCGCGGCGACAGGGACCTGGCTCGCCTACAACACCTGGGGCGGCTCCAACCACTATCAGGGCATCACCGGCCCGAACCGGGACCAATACGCGACGATGGTGTCGACGCAGCGTCCCTGGTGCCGCGGCTTCGTCGTGCTGCCGAAGGAGGCGCCGCGCGTGCCGCTGGAGGTCGCGGTGCCGCCGAAGACCGTGCCGCGATATCCGCACATGGAATGGGCTTTCGCCACCGGCCATTCGAAGAAATACGCCTCCTCAGGCTGGGCGAGCTACGACAGCCATTTCTTCCGTTTCGCCGAGCGCGCCGGCTACGCGGTCGACCTTACCAGCCAGCACGAGCTGCATTTTTCGCCCGACATCCTCGACGGCTATGACTGCGTCGTCTTTGTCGGCCATGACGAATACTGGACCTGGGAGATGCGCGATGCGGTTGACGCCTATGTCGAGCGTGGCGGCCACGCGGCGCGCTTTGCTGGCAATTTCATGTGGCAGACTAGGCTGGAGGACGAAGGCCGCCGGCAGGTCTGCTACAAATACCGGGCGCGGGCCGAGGATCCCGCCTATCGCGGCGACGTCACCCGCGCCACCAATTCCTGGGAAGCGCCGGAGATCGGCCGGCCGGGTTCTGCAACCTTCGGCCTCAATGCCACCAGGGGCGTCTATGCCGGCTGGGGCGGCTGCGCGCCGCGCGGCGTGCGCGGCTTCCCCGTCTACCGCCCCGAGCACTGGGCCTTCGGCGGGACCGGCATCTACTATGGCGACCTGCTTGGCGCCGACAGCCACGTCTACGGCTATGAGGTCGATGGGCTCGATTTCGAGATCCGCGGCGGCCTGCCCTACCCAACCGCGGAGAGCGGCGCGCCGGACGGCCTGCAGGTGCTGGCAGTCGGCATGGCGAGCCAGGTCGAGGAAAGCGCCGACATCCCGATCGAGGATCAGTTCCTGACCGACGAGGACGGCCGCTTCACCGCCGAGACTCTGTTCGGCGAGGCGAGCGACGCCAATCTCGACAAGGTCAAGCGCGGCAATGGCATGATCGTCAATTTCCCGCGCGGCAAGGGCGAGGTGTTCCATGCCGGAAGCTGCGAATGGGTCGCCGGCCTGCTAAGGCAGGACGCGATGGTCGAGCGCGTGACGAAAAATGTTCTCGATCGCTATCTCGGAAAGTCCTGACATGCCGAAACCGCAAGTCCAGCCTGCCCCTGACGCCGAAGCGCGGCCGCGGTCGCATCTGTTCTATCTGTCCAGCCTGCGCCGGCCGCTCGTCGATCGCGCCGAAGGCATCTATTTCTGGACCAAGGACGGCCGCCGCTTCATCGACGGATCAAGCGGGCCGATGGTCGCCAATATCGGCCATTCCAACCGCAATGTGCTCGACGCCATGAAGCGGCAGATGGACAAGACCACCTTCGCCTACCGGCTGCAT
Organism: Mesorhizobium sp. M4A.F.Ca.ET.020.02.1.1; assembly: GCF_004022645.1. Classification (NCBI taxonomy): domain Bacteria; kingdom Pseudomonadati; phylum Pseudomonadota; class Alphaproteobacteria; order Hyphomicrobiales; family Phyllobacteriaceae; genus Mesorhizobium; species Mesorhizobium sp. M4A.F.Ca.ET.020.02.1.1. The sequence goes on from NZ_RZOI01000391.1 coordinate 2,577, forward strand.
TTCGAGAACGAGCCGGCCGAGGAGCTCGCACGGGAGTTGGCGCGAAGACTTCCCGAGGGAATGGACCGCATTTTCTTCGTCTCCGGCGGCTCAGAAGCAACGGAATCCTGCATCAAGCTCGCCCGGCAATGGGCGGTCGCCACTGGCCAGCCCAAGCGCTGGAAGGTGATCGCACGCTTCCCCTCTTATCATGGCGGCACGCTTGGCTCGCTCGCGGTCACCGGCGATGATGCCCTGGCCGAAACCTTCAAGCCGATGATGCGGGCGATGCCGACCGTGCCGGCACCGACGGCGTGGCGCGACCGCGACAATCTTTCGATGGAACAGCGTGGCATTCGCTATGCCGACATGCTGGAGGAAAAGATCCAGACGGAAGGCCCGGAGAATGTGCTGGCCTTCATCATGGAACCGGTCGGCGGGGCAGCGACGGCTGCGCTAGTCGCGCCCGACAGCTATTATCCGCGCATCCGCGATATCTGCGACCGCTACGGCATCCTTCTGATCCATGACGAGGTGATGAGCGGCGCCGGCCGCACCGGCAAATTCCTCGGCGGCGATCACTGGAACTGCAAGCCCGACCTGGTCGCGCTGTCAAAGGGGCTGGGCTCGGGCTACGCGCCGCTCGGCGCGCTGGCGGCACCGATGCGGCTGGTCGAGCCGCTGCTTGCCGCCGGCGGCTTCCAGCATGGCCACACCTACGCCGGCAATCCACTCGCCTGCGCCGCCGGACTCGCAGTGCTCGGCGAGATGGATCGTCTCGACCTGATCGCCAACGCCGCCGCCATGGGCGACGTGTTGATCGGCGAACTGAGGGAGTTGCAGAAGCGCTTCCCCTTCATCGCCGACGTGCGCGGCAAAGGGCTGCTGCTCGGCGCCGAAATGGTAGCCGATCCGGAGACGCTGACCCCGATCGCGCCGAGCAAGAAGGCGACGCAGCGCCTGCTCGACCTCGCCTATGAACGCGGCCTGATCATTTACGGCCGCAAGGTCAAGGGCGGCGTCGACGGCGACAACTTCATGGTGGCGCCGCCGATGATCATCACGCGCGAGCAGATCGGCGAGATGATCGCCATTATCGGCGACTCGCTGGCAGCACTCGCCACCGAACTCGACCTGCCGGCCGAAACCTGAAGGGGTAGAACAAGATGGCGACGAGAAAAGTCATCATCACCTGCGCGGTCACCGGCTCGGTGCATACGCCGTCCATGTCGCCCTATCTGCCCGTCACACCAGACCAGATTGCCGCAGACGCAATCGCCGCCGCCGAAGCCGGCGCCTCGATCCTGCATCTGCACGCCCGCGATCCGAGGGATGGACGGCCGACGGCCGACCCGGATGTGTTCATGCAATTTCTGCCGCGCATCAAGCAGGCGACGGATGCGGTGATCAACATCACCACCGGCGGCTCCTCATTGATGACGCTCGACCAGCGGCTCGCCGCACCGCTCCGGGCCGAGCCCGAAATGTGCTCGCTCAACATGGGCTCGATGAATTTCGCGCTGTTCCCGATGCTCGACAAGCCGCGAGAGTGGCAGCACGAGTGGGAGCCGAAGCTGCTCGAAGCCACGCGCGACACGATCTTCAGGAACACGTTCGCCGACATGGAGACGGTGCTGGAAAAGCTCGGCAAGGGCTGCGGCACGCGCTTCGAGTTCGAATGCTACGATGTCGGCCACCTCTATTCGCTGGCGCATTTGCGCGATCGCGAGCTGGTGTCGGGGCCGCTGTTCCTCCAGTTTGTGCTCGGCATTTTAGGCGGCATCGGCCCCGATCCCGACAATCTCATCCACATGAAGCGCATCGCCGACAAATTGTTCGGCGACAGCTACCAATTCTCGGTTCTCGCCGCCGGCCGCCACCAGATGCCGCTGATCTCGATCGCCGCCGCCATGGGCGGCAATGTCCGCGTCGGGCTGGAGGACAGCCTCTACGATGGGCGGCAGTTGGCCAAGTCGAACGCCGATCAGGTGCGGCGCATCCGCTCGGTGCTGGATGGCCTGTCGCTGGAGGTCGCGACGCCCGCGGAAGCGCGCGAGATGCTGGCACTGAAGGGCGGCGACCGGGTGGCGTTTTGAAGTGCGGTGGGGTGAGATGATAGCGCCCAGTCCTACCCCCCTCTGGCCTGCCGGCCATCTCCCCCTCAAGGAGGGTGCCTTGGCGCCTTGCCGGTCGTGAGTACAGTCAACATCAGGCTCGGCCGTATCGACGACGCCGAAACCATCCATGCCGCGCTGCTGCGGATGAGCGCCCATATCGGCGCGCATCAGCAGATCACCTCGACAGCGGATGACCTTCGCCGCTACGGCTTCGGCGAAAAGCCGGCCTTCTCCGCCCTGATCGCCGAGGTGGACGGCGAGTTCGCGGGGCTCTGCCTGCACTTTCCGATCTTCTCAACCTGGATGGGCCGGCCTGGCGTCTATGTTCAGGACCTCTATGTCGAGGACCGCTTTCGCGGCCGCCGGATCGGCGAAAAACTGCTGCGGCGCGTGGCGAAGGAATGTCGCGCTGAAGGCGGCGTCTATCTCCGGCTCTCCGTCGACACCGACAACGAAACCGCCAAGGCCTTTTATGAAAGGCTGGGCATTGGCTGGTCGAGCTACGAACAGGCGCAGAAAATCGCTGGCGAGGCATTCTTCGCCTTTGCGGATGCACCAGAGGACAACGCATGAAAACCTATTATGCCGAGGAACAGAAGCGCCACGATCCCAAGGCTTTCCTCTCCAGCGGCGCCCAGCAGCCCAATCCGGAAAAGCCGGAGCGCATCGAAAGATTGCTGGCCGGCGCGAAAGCCGCCGGCTCGGCGATCGAACGGCCGCGGAACCATGGGCTGCGTCCGGTCGCGGCGGTGCACACGCCCGAATATCTCGACTTCCTCGAGCATATTTTCGAGCGCTGGCAGCGTATCGAAGGCGCCTCGGCGGAAGTGATCCCGAACATCCATCCGATCGCCCGTGGCGGTTCTTATCCTGCGTCCGCCGTTGGCCAGGCCGGCTACCACATGGCGGACACAGCCTGCCCGATCTCGGCCGAAACCTGGAACAGCTCGCTGTGGAGCGCCTGGAGCGCCGTTGAGGCGGCCGAAGCGG
>NZ_RZOI01000392.1:0-5652 GCF_004022645.1 Mesorhizobium sp. M4A.F.Ca.ET.020.02.1.1
GCCTATGCCGATACCTATCCGCAGGTCGAGATTTCGCTCCATTGCGCCGCCTCGCCGGAGCTTGCGGCGGCGCTCGCGGCCGGCATGATCGATCTCGCCGTCATCGAGGAACGGGTCGGTCCGTCCGCCGGCGAATGCCTGGCGGTCGACCGGCTGGTCTGGGTCGGCGCCAGGGGCGGCGCCGCGCACCGCAAGCGCCCGTTGCCGGTGTCGATGGTCGCCGACACATGCGCCTTCCGCCCGGCGGTGCTTTCAGCGCTCAGCGAGCAGGGGCTGGAATGGCGCACGGTGTTCGAGAACGGCAACATCGACGCGACGACGGCAACGGTGCGGGCGGACCTTGCAGTCACCACCTGGCTGGCATCGACCGTGCCGGCGGACCTCGACATCCTGCCTTCTGGCCCTGACCTTCCGGCGCTGCCGAATTTCGCTATCAACCTGCATCTGCCGAAATACGGCACCGAGCCCGCTGCGCGAGAGTTTGCGCGACACATCCGCGACGGGCTGGCGCGGCGGCAGGTGGCGGCTTGAGACCTGGAAGAACTTGGGTTCCTCTCCCACGTCGATCGGGGAGAGGTGTCGAGCGAAGCTCGACGGAGCGGGGTCGACCTGGCTCGAGCGTTGTTGCTTCAAGCCGAGGCGATGCTTCGCCCTGATTGAGGCCCGTGGCGAGTTGTCAGCGGCGGTGCATTTGAGGACCGACTTCCCCCGCACCGTAGCTGCTCCGCAGCGCCACCTCTCCCGCTCCGGAGGGAGGCCGCCCCGCTACTTCCAGTTCATGCGCCGCTCGAGCTCGGCGTCGGACGGCTTGTCCTGCGCGAATGATCCGGTCCTAATCTCGCCGCCCCGCTCGTAGGTCGCCATGATGACGCCGGTGGTGGTGGCCTGCGACTTGGTGAGCTTGAAGGCGGCCGGCATCGCGCCGTCGTCGAACAGCCGCTTGCCCTTGCCCAGCAACAGCGGGAAGATCATCAACCTGATCTCGTCGATCAGCCCGTGGGCAAGCAGGGTCTGGATCAGACTGCCCGATCCCTGGATGAGCAGGTCAGGTCCGTCGTCCTGCTTGAGGCGGCGCAACGTCGCGACGATATCTTCCCCAAGCCATTGCGTGTTCTGCCAGGTGAGCGAATCCGGCCGATGCGTCGCCACATATTTGGTCGCAGGGTTGAAGGCATCCGCGATCGAATCCTTCTGATACGGCCAGTAGGCGGCGAAGATGTCGTAGGTTCTGCGGCCGAGCAGCAGGGCGAACGGCTTGGAGAACAGTTCATCCAGGGCCGCGCCCGCCACCTCGTCGAAGTAATGGAACGTCCAGCCGCCGAACTTGAAGCCGCCGACCGGGTCCTCCTCCGGACCGCCGGGCGCCTGCATGACGCCGTCGAGGCTGACGAACGTGGCGGCGATGATCTTCCTCATTGGAACTCTCCCTTTTCGTGGTCCGCGCCGTCGGGCCGGATTTCGGCCTTAGGACGCATGGACAGGCGACGGCTCGACAGCGGCCGCAAAAATATCTACCGCAGCGCGCTCATCCCCCTGCCGCGGCCGACGCCGTGCGACGAGAACCAAACCTCGCCGATGATTGCCGTGGCAGTGCGGTCCGGCGCCTTGTCGCTGATCAGCCAGATCGAACGGCTGCGCGCCGCCTTCTCGCGATCGGGGATTTTCGCAGAGGGGTCCGGGGTCGATGCGCCGACGCAAGGGATAAACCACGAGCCCATGAACGGTTGGCAGGCGAAGCCGAATTCCGTGCTGGTCACCAGCACGGCCAGCGCAACGCGTTCGGCGGGACGCCATGGGAAGACCATGCGGCCTCCCGGCTTCAGCGCCTTCAGCCAGGCGGCCGGAGGCGCTGCCACGCCGGCATTGACATAGATGATGTCGGACGCAGGCAGCGGGCTAGTGACGGCATTGCCATGGATGACGGCCACATTCTCATAGGCCGTGAGGTTCTGCTCGGCGCTGGCGGCAAGTGCTGCGTCAAGCTCGAAGGCGGTGACCGGGCCGGGCGCGACCAGCTTCGCCAGCAGCGCCGTGTAGTAGCCAGTGCCGGCGCCGATATGGGTGACGGCCTCGCCTGGCCTGGGCGCGATCCGGCCGAACCACATTGCGTGCAGGCAGGGTTCGCCATTGTTGATGCCCTTGTCGGCGTCGAGCGTCACCAGCACGTTCTGGTAGATGTGGGCGGGATCGGCGCTCGGCGTCTTAACCCTGCCGTCGCCGGCGATGATGGTCCACGGTCCGGGACCAAGGAAGGCCTCGCGCGGAACGGTGGCGAAAGCTTCCCCGAGGCGCGGATCAGCCGAGCCGGCATGAGCGGCCATCAGTCGGGCGTAGAATTCGCGGGCCTCAGCGGTTCCGGTCATAATGGCTAAAGAAGATAGCGCGGCCCGCGATTTTGTCGCGGTGCCGCGCGTTCAATGCGTGTCACGCCAGGAGGGAATTAAGCGACAGGGTTTGAGTTTCCTGCTTCATGCATGCCGTTGTCCCAAAACCGCAGCGCACTTTTGGGCGACATGCATTGTTCTCAGCCGAAGCCGGCGATGGTGTCGTAGAGCAGCTTGAAATTGAGCACCAGGATGATGGCGGCGACCACCCAGGCGAGCAGGGCGACGGCGCGCGGGATGGCGAAATTGCCCATCTTCTTCTTGTCGGAGACAAACTGCACCAAAGGGATGACCGCGAAGGGCAGCTGCATCGACAGGATCACCTGGCTGAACACCAGCAGCTGGCCGGTGCCCCTCTCGCCGTAGAGCGCGGTGACGATCACCACCGGCACGATGGCGATGCCGCGGGTCAGCAGGCGGCGTGCCCATTGCGGGATGCGCAGGCGCAGGAAGCCCTCCATGACGATCTGGCCGGCAAGCGTCGCGGTGACCGTGGAGTTGAGGCCGGAGGCGAGCAGAGCCACGGCGAACAGGATCGAGGCGATGCCGAGGCCGAGCAGCGGCGATAGGAGCTCGAAGGCCTGGCCGATCTCGGCGACGTCCTGGTGGCCGGTGCCGTGGAAGGCCACCGCCGAGACGATCAAGATAGAGGCGTTGACGAACAGCGCCAGGATCAGCGCGATGGTCGAGTCCATGGTCGCCCACTTGATCGCGTCGCGCCTGCCCCGGTCGGTGCGCTCATAGGCACGGGTCTGAACGATCGAGGAGTGCAAATAGAGATTGTGCGGCATGACGGTGGCGCCGATGATGCCGATGGCGATGTAGAGCATCGCCGGGTTGGTGACGATCTGAGACGACGGCACGAACATCGAATGCAGGATCGAGCCGACCGGCGGAGCGGCGGCGAAGATCTGGATGGCAAAACAGCCGAAGATGATGATCAGCAGCGCGATGACGAAGGCCTCGAGGTAGCGGAAGCCCCTGTTCATCAGCATGAGCACCAGGAAGGCATCGAGAGCGGTGAGCATGGCGCCGCCGATCAGCGGAATGCCGAACAGCAGCTGCAGCGCGATCGCCGTGCCGATGACCTCGGCCAGGTCGCAGGCGATGATGGCCAACTCGCAGGCGATCCACAGCAGGAAGTTGACGGAGCGCGGATAGTAGGCGCGGCAGGCCTGGGCGAGGTCGCGGCCGGTGGCGATGCCAAGCCGGGCGGCAAGCGCCTGCAGCAGGATCGCCATCAGGTTCGACAGCATGATGATGAACAGCAGTGTGTAGCCGAACTGGGCGCCACCGGCGAGGTCGGTCGCCCAGTTGCCCGGATCCATATAGCCGACGGAAACCATGTAGCCCGGGCCCATGAAGGCGAACAGGCGGCGAAACCAGATGCCGGTCTGCGGCACGGTGATGGAGGCGTTGACCTCGCGCAGACTGGGCTGTTCATCCTCGTCGGGCCGGGCAAAACGCCACGCGGGTCTGGATACGGCTGTTGCGTCGGACATCAGGGATTTTCCGCTGAAAAGGGTCGAGGATGTTCCCTATCTATGCCATGGCTCAACATTATGCAATAGGCTATATTTCATTGTTTATGCTTTTGCGACGACGCCAAGTGACAGGGGCAACCGGGTGCGGACCCCGTTGCGCATGGGGTGGAATGCAAATAAACGGCCAGATAGTCGGGGTCCGTGCTATGACTACGGACCCGATTCAACGTCGCGGGCACTTGGCTCGCGGTTAGCGTGGAGGAGCGCGCATTGGCGCTGAGGAACAGACCGGTTCGACGCGAAGAGCCGCTTCCCGACGCCGATGTCCATTCGGCGGGCTTCCGGCAGACGCGCGAAGCGCGCCGCAGCGCCCTCGTCGAGGACTATGTCGAGCTGATCGCCGACCTGATCGAGGACGGCAACGAGGCACGGCAGGTCGACATCGCCGCCAGGCTCGGCGTCGCCCAGCCGACGGTGGCGAAGATGCTGACCAGGCTCTGCGCCGAAGGTCTGGTTTCGCGAAAGCCCTATCGCGGCGTGTTCCTGACCGAGGCCGGCCGCAAGGTGGCGGAGGAAAGCCGCATCCGCCACCAGACGGTGGAAGCCTTCCTGCGCTCGCTCGGGGTCAGCGCCGAGACAGCGCGCATCGACGCCGAGGGCATCGAGCACCATGTCAGCGCCGAGACGCTCGAGGCTTTCCGCAAGGCGATGATCGCGACGCGCTGAGTCTCGCCAGCCGCCGCCTCCGAGGCCGAATCCTCCGGAACCCAGTTACGTCCAGAGCGTTGCTCTTCGGCGCGATAGCCGCGCCAGGGAGGAAGAGATGGGCGTAGAACAGGCACCGACCGCAAAAGGCAAACAGGCCGCAAAGGGACTGAGACGGGCGGCGGCAAAGGACGAGCGCAAGACGGAAGCCGAGACCGGCCGGCCGCTGCAGAAGGGCGCGGCGCGCTTCGAGGAGCGCTCGAAAAGTTCCGACGGCAAGAGCGCCGGCAGCAAGCAGAAGCCTTGACGCTGCAGGCTGGCGGCGTTCACTACTCGGTATCCTGCACCCAGCTGCGCGGGTGGCCGTCGACGCGGAACTGGAAGATGAAATAGGGCGGGATGCAGGTGCCCTTGCCGGGCTTGGCCTCGGCCAGGTCTTCATAGCCGGCGGTGCAGATATAGTCCTCGCGGCAGGGATGCGTTTTGTCACAGGCGCGCAGGCCGGCGGTCTTGGTGAACTCCCTGGTGCAATATTTGTGGTCCTTGCCGGACCCGATGCAATCGTTGAAGCCGGTCTTGGCGAGCCGCCCGCAGCTCGCCTCCTCGGGCAGCTTGTCGCAGCTCGCCTTGCGCAGCATGCCGCCGGGAAAGCCGCCGGTCTTCTGCTCGGGGTTGTCGTAGCGCTGGCGCGCCGCGCCGTAGCCGGCAAGCTTGATCGGCGGTTTCTTGTCCCTTGCCGAATCGATGGCGCAGGCTCTCGCCGTCGCCGGCGACAGGCGGCAATACTGGTCGCTGCCCCATTTCGACATTTTGATCTCGCCGAACTCCACGGGATCGCCGACCGCAGTACCGGCCTCGCTGACGCAAGTGCCGAAGCCCGGATGGATGGCGCTTTCGTGGACGCCGGCGCAGCGCAGGCCTTCGCCGCAGCTCCAGTCCTTGAAGCTTTCATCCGTGCCGCGATAGCAGATCGAGCCCCAGCCATTGTAGAGATCGGTGCCCTTCAGCACCTCGGCGAACTTCGCGTCCGGACGGGCGGCGAAGCCTCTGCTGAAATCGGGATGCTGGCCGGCGGCGAA
>NZ_RZOI01000393.1:0-5631 GCF_004022645.1 Mesorhizobium sp. M4A.F.Ca.ET.020.02.1.1
GCTCAGGACCACAAGCGCGTCGGTGATGGCGACGTCGGCCCCAACACCGGCGGCATGGGCGCCTATTCGCCGGCACCGGTGATGACGCCCGAGATGGTCGAGCGAACCATGCGCGAGATCATCGAGCCGACGATGCACGGCATGGCCGAGCTCGGCGCGCCGTTCGCCGGCATCCTCTTCGCCGGGCTGATGATCACGGACAAGGGGCCGAAGCTTATCGAATACAACACCCGTTTCGGCGATCCCGAATGCCAGGTGCTGATGATGCGGCTGAAGGACGATCTCCTGGTGCTGCTCAACGCTGCCGTCGACGGCCAGCTCGCGCATACCTCGATACGCTGGCGCGACGATGCGGCGCTGACCGTGGTGATGGCGGCGAGGGGCTATCCCGGCACGCCGGAAAAGGGTTCGGTCATCCGCGGTCTTGAAGAGGCCGCCAGCGACGGCGCCGAGATCTTCCATGCCGGCACCGCCATCAACGGCGGCGCGCTCGTCGCCAATGGCGGCCGCGTGCTCAATGTCACGGCGACGGGTGCGACCGTCGGCGAAGCGCAGCAACGCGCCTACGCCGCGCTCGACCGCATCGACTGGCCGCAGGGCTTTTGCCGCCGCGACATCGGCTGGCAGGCTGTGGCGCGCGAAAAGGCCGGCGCCTAGGCGGCCTTGCTCCGGCCACCCTTACGCGCCCAGGCCGGCAGCCAGTCGCCGTGCGCGGCGAGCAGGTCGTCGACCAGCGACCAGATCTGGTCGAGATCGAGCTCGGCCGCGGTGTGCGGATCCATCATCGCCGCATGGTAGATGTGCTCGCGGTTCTCGCTCATCAGCGCCCGCACCGTCAGTTCCTGGACGTTGATGTTGGTGCGGATCAGCGCCGTCAGCTGTGGCGGCAGGTCGCCGATATACGTAGGCTGGATGCCCGAAGCGTCGACCAGGCACGGCACCTCGGCGGCGCAATCGAAGGGCAGCGAGGTGATGCAGCCATTGTTGCGAACATTGCCGTAGATCACCGACGGCTCGCCGGTCCAGACCGAGTTCATGATCGACGAGGCGTACTCCTTCGACTGCTCGACCTCGATCCGATCGGCCGAGCGGTAGGCTTCGGCCTGGCCTTTCCAGCGCTCGATCTGTTCGATGCAGCGCTTCGGATACTCGTCGAGCGGGATGCCGAACTTCTCGATCAGGTCGGGGCGGCCGTCCTTGATGAAATAGGGCGTGTATTCGGCGAAATGTTCCGAGCTTTCGGTGACGAAAAAGCCGAGCCGCGTCAACATTTCGTAGCGCACCTTGTTCGGGCAGCGCGGGTTCCAGCCGGGCTTGGGCGCGCGGCCTTCGCGATAGGCGCGCACGAGATCGGGATAGAGGTCGCGGTAGGAACCGTCCGCCTGGCGATGCTCGAACTTCAGATAGAAGGCCATATGGTTGATGCCGGCCGAGCGGTAGCGGATTTCCTCGTAGGGAAGGTCGAGGTCGTGCGCCAGCTCCATCGCCGTGCCCTGCACCGAATGGCAGAGGCCGACCTGCCTGATGGCAGGGTATTTCTCCGATATCGCCCAGGTGTTGATTGCCATCGGGTTGACGTACTGCAGCATGATCGCCTCGGGGCAGACCGCGAGCATGTCCTCGCAGATATTCCACAGGTGTGGCACGGTCCTGAGACCCCGCATGATGCCGCCAACGCCCAGCGTGTCGGCGATGGTCTGGCGCAGGCCGTACTTCTTCGGCACCTCGAAGTCGGTGACGGTGCAGGGCTCGTAGCCGCCGATCTGGAAGGCGACGACGACGAAGTCGGCGCCGGCCAGCGCCTTGCGCTGGTCCGAATAGGTTTCGGCTTTCGCCTTCACGCTGAGCGTCGCGATCAGCTTGTTGACGACGAGAGCGCTTTCTTCCAGCCGCTGCGGATTGATGTCCATCAGCGCGATTGTCGCGCCCGAAAGCGACGGGCGCTGCAGCACGTCGCCGACAATGTTCTTCATGAACACCGTCGAACCGGCGCCGATGAATGTGATCTTGGGATTTCTTGCCACGCTAACCTCCGGCATATGCTCAGGCCACATCGAAAGCGGCTCGGACGAGCCGTTCGGTGTAGGCGGTCTTGGGATTGGTGAGGACCTCGTCGACAGGTCCCTGCTCGACGACCTTGCCGTGCTGCATGACGATGACGCGGTGGCACAGCGCGCGCACCACCTTGAGGTCGTGCGAGATGAAGAGATAGCTCAAGCCGCGTTCGTCCTGCAGCTTGCGCAGCAGGTCGATAATCTGCGCCTGGACGGAGAGATCGAGCGCAGATGTCGGCTCGTCGAGCAGGATGAATTCGGGCTCCAGCGCGATCGCCCGGGCGATCGCGATACGCTGCCGCTGGCCGCCGGAGAACTCATGCGGAAACCGCGAGAGGATGTCGCCCGGCATGCCGGCGCTGACCAGCGCCTCGCGCACCCGCTCGATTCGCTCGCGCCGTGTCGCACCGATCCTGTTGACGACAAGCCCTTCTTCGATGATCTGGCCGATCGTCATGCGCGGGTTGAGCGACGAGAATGGATCCTGGAAGACGATTTGCATGCGCGAGCGCAGCGGCCGCATCTCGGCCCTGGTCAGGCCCTGGATCGGCTGGCCGTCGAAACGGATCTCGCCGCGCTTGGCGTCCAGCAACCGAAGCAGCGCCTGGCCGAACGTCGTCTTGCCGGACCCGGACTCGCCGACCAACCCAAGCGTCTCGTGGCGGCAAAGCTTGAGGTCGAGGTCGTCGACGGCGACCAGCTCGCGCCAGTCGGGCTTCAGGAAGCTGCCGTGGCGCAGCATGAAGCAGACGCGCACGCGGTTCGCTTCGAGGATGGTGCCGCAGCCCTCGGGCAATGGTTGCGGCCGCCCACGCGGCTCGGAGGCCAGCAGCCGTCGCGTATAGGGATGCTGCGGATCGGCGAAGAGCCGTTCCGTGATATTGTGTTCGCACATCTCGCCATGCTGCATGACATAGACGTAGTCGGAGAACTTGCGCACCACAGTGAGGTCGTGGGTGATCAGGATCACCGCCATCCGCAATTCCTTCTGCAGGTTGCGGATCAGGTTCAGGATCTGCGCCTGCACCGTCACGTCGAGCGCTGTCGTCGGCTCGTCGGCGATCAGCACATCGGGATCGTTTGCCAGAGCCATGGCGATCATCACCCGCTGGCGCTGCCCGCCGGAGAGCTGATGCGGATACTGCTTCAGCCGCGCTTCCGGTTCAGGGATCTGGACATGCCGCAAAAGCTCCAGCGCCCGCGCCCAGGCCTCCTTGCGGCTGACCTTGCGGTGCACCCTGATCGCTTCGACGATCTGGCTGCCGACCGTATAGATCGGGTTGAGCGAGCTCATCGGCTCCTGGAAGATCATCGAGATGCGGTTGCCACGCAGCTTGCGCCGAGCGCTCTCCGGGAATTTCAGGATGTCCTGGCCGTCATATTCGACGCTCGATCTGGGCGACACGGTCGCACGCCGCGACAGCAACCCCATGACCGTGCGCGCCGTCACAGACTTGCCGGAACCCGATTCGCCGACGATCGCGATCGTCTCGCCGCGATAGAGCTGGAACGAGACGTCCTTGACCGCATCGACGACGCCATGCTCGACCTTGAAGGCGACCTCGATGTTGCGGGCGTCGATGATGGGCTTGTCCTGGCGCCCGCCATGGTCGCGGCGGAAGGCTGGTGCGAAGGGTTCGGCGAGTACAACGGACATCCCAGCCACCTCAATAGGGGTCGACGGCATCGCGCAGGCCGTCGCCCAGCGCGTTGAAGGCAAAGACGGTGACCAGCACGAAACCGACCGGCGACAGAATCCAGGGATAGGTGCCGATGACCGAATAGGTCGCGGTGTCCTGCAGCATCAACCCCCACGAGATCAGCGGCGGCTTGACCGCAAAGCCGAGGAAACCGAGGAAGGATTCGAGCAGCACCACCGTCGGGATCGCCAGTGTCACGGCGACGATCACGTGGCTCATCACATTGGGGAAGATGTGCTGCATGATGATGCGCCGGTCGGTGGCGCCGACCGCCATGGCGGCGCGTACATAGTCTATTCGCGCCAGCGCCAGTGTCTTGCCGCGCACCTCGCGCGACATCTGCGCCCAGCCCAGCGCCGACATGACGATGATGACAAAGGCGAGGAAAACGTTGGTCGGCGCGGTGACCGGGATCAGCGTGGTCAGCGCCAGGTAGAGCGGCAGCTGCGGGAAGGCGAGCACCAGTTCGACGAAGCGCTGCACCCAGACGTCGAACCTGCCGCCGAAATAGCCGGAGACCATGCCGACGGTGGTGCCGATGATGGTGATGATGAAGACGACCGTCAGCGCGATCATCAGCGAGACGCGCGAGCCGTGGATGGCGCGTGACAGCACGTCGCGGCCGAACTTGTCGGTGCCGAGGAAATGCACCGGCTGTCCGTCCATGGAGGCGAAGAAATGCCGGTCCGCCGGGACCAGTCCGAGGAGCTTGTAGGGCGCGCCCTCGACGAAGAACCCAAGCAGTCTCGGATGCTCATAGTCGGGGCCGACGATCGGCTGGAAGGTGACCGGATCGAGATCGGCGGAATCGGCCAGCGCATACACCCTCGGTCGCGCGACGAAATTGCCGTCCTTGTCATGGAAGCTCGGCAGCTGCGGCGGGGCGAAGCCTATATCCGTGGCCTTCGGGTCCATTGGAGCCAGAAACTCCGCGAACACCGCCATGAGAAGCAGAAGCGCGACGAGCCAAAGCCCGGCCATCCCGGTCCACGAACGCTTCAGCCGCCGCCAGACCAGCGCGATGTAGCTCTCATTGCCGCGCGCGGATTTCTCGATGGCTCCCTCGGCGGGCGGCGGTGGCAGTGATGTGTCGCGCGCCAGCATCTAGCCCTCCCCGTATTGGCGGATGCGCGGATCGAGCAGGACGAGCAGCATGTCGGCGATGATGTTGCCGACGATCAGTGTCGCCGACAGCACCATCATGAAGGTGGCGGTGACATAGACGTCGCCGACCGCCATCGAGCCCACGATCGCCGGTCCGACGGTCGGCAGCGCGAAGATAATCGCCGTCTCGATCTCGCCGGTCAGCATGTAGGGCAGCACCACGCCCTGATACATGACCAGCGGATGCAGTGCATTGGGCACGGCATGGCGCATGACGACGGCGCCGCCAGTCAGCCCCTTGGCCTTGGCCGTCTCGACATATTGCGCGTTCAGCGTGTCGAGCAGATTGCCGCGCATGACTCGCATGTTGTAGGCGAGCCCGCCGAAAGTCGCGATCGCCACCACCGGCCAGACATGCTTGACCAGGTCGACGAACTTTGCCCACGACCACGGCGCGCCGCCATACTCCGGCGAAAAGAAGCTGCCGATCTCCGACACGTTTAACTGGAAGACCAGGAGATAGACGATGATCAGCGCCATCAGGAAGCGCGGCACCGTCATGCCGAGAAAGGAAATGGCCGACAGCGTCGAGTCGATCCAGGAATATTGCCGGGTCGCCGCCCATATGCCGAATGTGATGCCCAGCACCGAGGCGAGCAGATGGCAGACCAGCGCCAGCAGCAGCGTGCGCGGCAGGCGCTCGCCGACCACATCGGCCACTGGCTTGTTGTAATAGAGGCTGTAGCCGAAATCGCCGCGGGTGATGATACCAC
>NZ_RZOI01000394.1:0-5629 GCF_004022645.1 Mesorhizobium sp. M4A.F.Ca.ET.020.02.1.1
CTCCAGAAAACACCAACCTCTCACTCCGCTGGAACACCCCTCATCCGTCTCGGCTGCGCGCCGATCCACCTTCTCCCACAAGGGGAGAAGGAGAGGCGGTGCCGCTTGCGCTGTACAATGGCCGCCGCAGGAAGTACGAACGCTCAAAATGTCCTTCGCCTGCGTGCGTCAGCCCGGCATGTGTTGCCGGACAGGCAAGCTCCGAATTCCGAAAGAGAAAAATGTCCAGTTTCGAAACGATCGTGCCTGCGCTTGCAGAGGCGCTGGAAAAACGCGGCTATGCCGCGCTGACGCCGGTGCAGCAGGCGGTGCTGGCGCCCGAGCTTCGCGCGGCCGACGCGTTGGTCTCGGCCCAGACCGGCTCCGGCAAGACGGTCGCCTTCGGCCTTGCCTTGGCCCCGACCCTGCTTGGCGGCGCGGCGCGTTTCACCGATGCCGGCGCGCCGCTCGGCCTGGTGGTGGCGCCGACGCGCGAGCTGGCGCTGCAGGTGCGGCGCGAGCTGGAATGGCTCTATGAGCTGACCGGCGCGCAGATAGCCTCCTGCGTCGGCGGCATGGACATGCGCAGCGAGCGGCGGGCGCTGGAGCGCGGCGCCCATATCGTCGTCGGCACACCGGGCCGGCTGCGCGACCACATTACGCGCGGCGCGCTCGACATGTCGGCGCTCAAGGCCGTGGTGCTGGACGAGGCCGACGAGATGCTCGATCTCGGCTTTCGCGAGGACCTCGAATTCATCCTCGACGCCGCGCCCGCCGAGCGCCGCACCTTGATGTTTTCCGCCACCGTGCCGCGCTCGATCGCCACGCTGGCGAAGAACTACCAGCGCGATGCCGTGCGCATTTCCGCCGGCGGCGAGGCAAAGCAGCATCTCGACATCGAATACCGGGCGCTCTCCGTGGCACCCGCCGACCGCGAGAACGCCATCATCAACGTGCTGCGCTATTACGAGGCGACCAACGCCATGGTGTTCTGCAACACCCGCGCCGCCGTCAACCATCTCACCGCGCGCTTCAATAACCGAAATTTCGCCGTCGTGGCATTGTCCGGCGAGCTCAGCCAGAACGAGCGCAGCCACGCGCTGCAGGCGATGCGCGACGGCCGTGCCAGGGTCTGCATCGCCACCGACGTGGCGGCGCGCGGCATCGACCTGCCCAATCTCGACCTGGTCGTCCATGCCGACCTGCCGTCCAACCCGGAAACGCTGCTCCACCGCAGCGGCCGCACCGGCCGTGCCGGGCGGAAAGGCGTCAGCGCGCTGATCGTGCCGAACAATGCCCGCAGGCGCACCGAGCGCCTGCTCCACAATGCCGGCCTGACCGCGTCCTGGGCGAGCCCGCCCTCGGCTGACGAGGTGCTGCGCCGCGACGACGAGCGTATCCTCGCCGACCCTGCCTTCGGTGAGCCGGTGAGCGAGGAAGAACGCGGTTTCGTCGAAACCTTGCTCGACCGCCACGGCGCCGAGCTTGTCGCCGCCGCCTTCGTCCGGCTCTGCCGCGGCAGCCGCTCGGCGCCGGAAGACCTGCTCGACGTCGCGCCCTTCACGCCGTCAGCCGAAAGGCCCGCGCGACGCGACGAGACGCCCAGCCGCCGCGACGATTTCGGCGACAGCGTCTGGTTCTCGCTGTCGGTCGGCCGCCGGCAGAATGCCGAGCCGCGCTGGCTGATCCCCATGCTGTGCCGTACCGGCAGCATCAGCAAGCGCGAGATCGGCGCCATCAAGATGCAGCCGGAAGAGACCTTCGTGCAGATCGCCGCCGACTGGGCCGACCGGTTCCTCGCCGCTATCGGCCCCGACCGCAAATTGCAGAACAACATCGCGGTGAGACGGCTGGACGGCACGCCCGACCTGTCGCGGGCCGGCTACCAGCCGCCGAAACCCGACAAGAAGCCGCATCGCGGCAAGCGGCCCTTCGACCAGAACGCGCCCCAATTCGAAAAGCGCGCGCCGGGCGAGCACCGGCCCGCCGGCGTGGATTCAAAACCCTGGGCGAAGAAGCCCGGCAAGCCGAAATTCGACAAATCAAAACTCGACCGGCCGAAATTCGACAAGCCGGTAAAGCACAAGAAGCCGAAGAAGCGGCCGGCGTAGGTTCGCCAGGTTGGAAGCTGACCCGCAGCGAACGTCCGGGCAAACCGCCAACCTCGAAAATTAGCCGAAGCGTCCGACCTTCGTCATCCACGGGCGGAGCGAAGCGGACGCGTAGACCCGAGGATCCATGCCGTGACCTCGCGCGAAGCATAGACAAGGGGCAGAAATAGGGGCCGTTCTGAACGGCTGCAACGCTCGTAGGTCACGGAATGGATTCTATGGTCTGCGCCGCGTCGCTTCGCTCCTTGCTCCGCCGTAGAATGACGAAGGCGTGGTGCCCGCCAGTGCGCTAAATCGCATCCCCCTTGCGGTTCGCCGCGACTTTGACCAGTCTGGGCATGCGCGGCAAAGGGGGCAGTGCGATGCGCGGCGAGGTTCTGCACTATGACGAGCAGCAAGGCTTCGGCTTCATAACCGGCGCCGACGGCAAGCGTTACAGCTTCGCGCGCGAGGATCTGCGCCGCGAGATGGCGTTGGCCAGGGGCGCCGAGGTCGAATTCCAGCCGAATGGCGACCGGGCAAGCAGCATATTTTCGGTCCGCGCCCGCATGACCGGTCCGGCAGAGCCCGCCACCCCGACCGCGGCGTCTCCTCGCCCCTTGCCGGGCAGCGCGCCTGCGGTGCCCAACCATTTCGGCCGCAACGCCGAAAATGGAACGATCGGATCGAGTGGCCTGTGGGACTATTTCTGGCGCGGCCTGACGACCAATTACGTCGATTTCTCCGGCCGCGCCCGGCGCAAGGAGTTCTGGGGTTTTTGCCTTTTCTGGACGATCGGCCTCGCCGTCATTGTCGGCGTCGGCCTCTCTGTGGATTTGGGAAGCGGCATCGAACAGGGCGACGACCTGCCGATCGTCATGATCTGCCTTGTCGTTCTCTACATCCTGCTGACCTTCCTGCCGTGGGTCGCGCTGCTCGTGCGCCGTCTGCACGATCTCGGCCTGACCGGCTGGCTCGCGATCCTCTGCTTCCTGCCCTATATCGGCTGGCTCGCGACGCTCGTCTTCGGGCTGATCCCGACCCAGGCCGGCGACAACAAATGGGGACCGATGCCGGTCGGCGTCAGGTTCTAGACTAGGGCCGCAAGCCAGACTGACCGTGTTCGCTCAAAGCGATGTATTCGATAATCTTGAAGTGCTTCGCAGTGTCACCACGAAGGGCCTTCTTGTGGGTTTGGATCGTCTCGGTCCCAACAATCTTGAATTCGGATCCTTCATAGGTAATTTCGCAATCAACCACCTTGCCGGGCCAAAGCCAGATCAAGAGCCCAGCTCAAACTGTTCTCGATCTGATATCGATCGCATACGAACTGCCGCAGTGGCGCGAGACGCTGGTCGGTGCGAAAGTCGGCCTGGCGTTTATGCTCGCCAAGAGCATCCCTTTCGATGGCGCGACCCACCTCGCCCATCTGTCATCCAAGGAACTTGGCGATGATGGCGTCGCCCATTTCAATGGTGCCGACTTCCTTCATGCCGTCGGAGAAGATGTCCTTGGTGCGCAGGCCGTCTTCGAGCACGGCGGCGATCGCCGCTTCCAGCTTGTCGGCCTCGGCCACCATGCCGAAGGAATAGCGCAGGCACATGGCGAAGGACGCGATCATGGCGATCGGGTTGGCGATGCCCTTGCCGGCGATGTCGGGCGCCGAGCCGTGCACCGGCTCGTAGAGCGCCTTGCGCTTCTTGGTCTTCACATCCGGCGCGCCGAGCGAGGCCGACGGCAGCATGCCGATCGAGCCGGTGAGCATGGCGGCGATGTCGGACAGCATGTCGCCGAACAGATTGTCGGTGACGATGACGTCGAACTGCTTCGGCCAGCGCACCAGCTGCATGCCGCCGGCATCGGCCAGCATGTGATCGAGCTTGACGTCGCTGTAGCTGGCCGCGTGGGTCTGGCTGACAACCTCGTTCCACAGCACGCCCGACTTCATGACGTTGCGCTTTTCCATCGAAGTGACCTGGTTGCGGCGCGTGCGCGCCAGCTCGAAGGCGACGCCCGAGATGCGCTCGATCTCGAACGTGTCGTAGACCTGCGTGTCGATGCCGCGCTTCTGGCCGTTGCCGAGATCGATGATCTGCTTCGGCTCGCCGAAATAGACGCCGCCGGTCAGCTCGCGCACGATCAATATGTCGAGGCCCTCGACCACCTCCTGCTTGAGCGAGGAGGATGCGGCGAGCGCCGGGTAGCAGATCGCCGGACGGAGATTGGCGAACAGCTCCATGTCCTTGCGCAGGCGGAGCAGCCCGGCCTCGGGACGCACCTCGTAAGGCACCTTGTCCCACTTCGGCCCGCCAACCGCGCCGAACAGCACGGCATCCGCCGCCATCGCCTTTTCCATGTCGGCATCGGAGATCGCCGCGCCATGCGCGTCGTAGGCGCTACCGCCGACCAGCCCCTCATCGGTGGCAAAACCGCTGCCGAGTTTTTCATTCATGGCCGCGATCAGCTTCTTCACCTCGGCCATGGCCTCGGGGCCGATGCCGTCGCCGGCGAGCAGGAGGAGATTTTTCGAAGCCATGGAGAACCGTCCCGAGAGTGTTTGGAGAAACCGCGGCCTTGCTAAACGCCAAGTGCTTGCGGCGCAAGCCTTTCAACCGTCACCGGTGCGAAAGGACATTCACCAGCCGGCCGAACGGGTCGCGCACATAGAAGCGCCGCACGCCCCAGGGCTCGTCGGCCGGGCCGTATTCGATGGCGAAGCCGGCCTTGCGCATGGCCGCAAGCGCCTCGTCGACGTCGTCGACCTCGATCGAAAGATCAGGCACCGGGGTGCCGGAGCCGCCCTCGGTCATGAAGCTGATCTGCACCGTCATCGTCTCGGCCGAGCCGCAGGTGACGATCCAGCCTTGGTCCATCAGCACATCAAGCCCGAGCACGTCCTGATAGAAATGCTGCGCCGCGAAGGTGTCCTGCGTGGCGATGTTGGCGACGATGCGCTTGACCTTTACCATCGGCTGATCCTTGCTTTGTGCAAGCCGGTGCCCCTGTCCTGGGCGACCTGCATCAGGCCGTGCGCCGGAGCGCCGTCGCCTCGATCTCGATCTTCATTTCCGGCTTGTTGAGCTGGCAGACGATCATCGTCGCCGCCGGCCGAATATCACCGAACGCCTCGCCGAGGATCGGGAACACCACGTCAACATAGGCCTGGTCGGTGATGTAGTAATGCGCCCGCACCACATCGGCCATCTCGAAGCCGCCGTCGGCCAAGGCCTTGGCAATGGTCGCGAGGCAATTGCGCGTCTGCGCCTCGACCGTGTCGGGCATGGTCATGGTGGCATAGTCGTAACCGGTCGTGCCGGAGACGAAGCACCAGTCGCCCTGCACCACCGCGCGCGAATAGCCGGCGGTTTTCTCGAAGGGCGAGCCGGTGGAGATGAGTGTGCGCATGGAGAGCCTCGCGTTGGATGCGCGCATTCTGAAACGGACGAGCGATCCAGTCGTGAGCCAGGGAGCGTAGACTGGCGGTGCAAACTTTTGATGCTGACGGGACAGCGCCCCCCTCTGGCCTGCCGGCCATCTCCCCCACTTGGGGGGAGATCAGA
>NZ_RZOI01000395.1:0-5624 GCF_004022645.1 Mesorhizobium sp. M4A.F.Ca.ET.020.02.1.1
AGGTTGGCGAAAACCGCCGTGACAGCCAATCTCCCCCCTTGAGGGGGAGATGTCCGGCAGGACAGAGGGGGGTGGCTTGGCGCAGACATCGAGGCGATCGAAAGCCTACTTGCTCATCGCCGCCAGCCATTCGTCCACCCAGGCCTTGCGGTTGGCGGCGACCTCATCGGCGCTGAACAGCAAGGTCTTGGTCGGCTTGACCAATTTGTCGAAGGCCGGATTGAGCGGCTTGTCGGTCTTACCGGCCGGGAACATCCAGTTGGTCTCGGGGATGACATCCTGGAATTTCGGGCCGGTCATGAAGGCGATGAACTTCTCCGCCAGCGGATTCTTCGCCCCTGTCGTGGTGATGCCGGCAACCTCGATCTGCAGATATTCGCCCTCCTCGAAGGACGCGGCCTGGTAGCGTTCAGTTTTCTCGGCGACCATGTGATAGGCCGGCGAGGTGGTGTAGGACAGCACCATCGGCGCCTCGCCCTTGGTAAACAGGCCATAGGCCTCGCTCCAGCCCGGCGTCACCGTCAGCACCTTGGACTTGAGCTTGGCCCAGGCTTCCGGCGCCTTGTCGCCATAGACCGACTTGACCCAGAGCAGCAGGCCGAGGCCGGGCGTCGAGGTGCGTGGATCCTGGATGACGATCTTGTCGGTGGCGCTGCCCTCGACCAGTTCCTTCAGGCTCTTCGGCGGGACTTTCAGCTTTTCGGTGTCGTAGACGACGGCGAAATAGCCATAGTCGAACGGCACGAATGTGTCGTCGCTCCAGTTGCCGGGGACATTGAGGCCGGACACGTCGCCATGCGGCGCGAACAGGCCGCTCGCCTTGGCTTCGGCCGTCAGGTTGGTGTCGAGGCCGAGCACGATGTCGGCCTTGGTCGCCGCGCCCTCCAGCTTGACGCGGTTGAGTAACGCCACGCCATCGGCGACCGAGACGAATTCGAGATCGCAGCCGCATTCGGCCTCGAATTCCTTCTTTACCGCCGGGCCGGGACCCCAGTCGGCGGTGAAGCTCTCATAGGTATAGACGGTGAGCTTGTCCTTCGCGGCCGCCGGACCCGCCAGAAGCGAAACCAGGCCGGTTGCCAGAACAAGGTGGGACAAGAGCGTGCGCATCGGCGCCTCCTTCGTTGGTATTGAAAGGAATTGAGGCGCCGGATGGTCCGAGACGTCTAATCCCTCCGCCGGTACAAACCGGATCAGGTTCAGCGGGTTGGCGGTTGCCTCTCAGCCGGTCCGCGAAAACCCGCGTCCGGCACCCCGTTAGAGCGTTTCGACACATAGGCCCGGGCACGGCACCGCGCAAGCGGAAGTTTGCCGGGTGCCTGCACCCCCGGCTTCCGTTTCTCGGGCGGGGCTGGTAAGGGCGACGCTCATGGGCACATTCACCATCCTGCTTGGCGGCGACCTCGTCCGCACGCCGCGGCTCGACAGCCAGCTGGCCGGCGCGCGCGTCATCGCCGCCGATGGCGGCATCGGCCATGCCCGCATGCTGGGCCTGACGCCTGAGCTCTGGGTCGGCGATTTCGATTCCGTGCCGCCGGATTTGCCGGATGATCTGGCCGCCGTGCCACGCCAGGTGTTTCCGGCCGAGAAGGACAAGACGGACGGCGAGTTGGCGATCGCCGCCGCCCTCGAGCGCGGCGCCACCGGCCTCGTGCTGGCCGGCGCCTTCGGCGGCAAGCGCGCTGACCACGCCTTCCTGCATCTGGCACTCGCGGTTCGCCTGGCCGAGGCCGGCATGAGCGTGGTTATGACCAGCGGCGCGCAGGAAGGCATTCCGCTTTTGCCTGGCAAGGCCGGCTTCGACTATGCCGACGGCACGCTGTTTTCGGTGCTCGGCTTCTCCGACCTTTCCGGCCTGAGCGTCGCCGGCGCCAAATGGCCGCTCGATCACGTCGAGGTGACGTTCGGCTCGTCGCTGACTATATCAAACGAGGTCAAGGGGCGGCTTGAGATCGCGCTCGGCCACGGGCGCGCGTTGCTGCTCGCTCACCCCTATCCCCTTCCTGAAAGCTGACATGGCCCCGCCTCTTCTCAATCTCGACGGGATAAGACTGACCTTCGGCGGCACGCCGCTGCTCGATGGCGCGGCGCTCAGCGCGTCCGCCGGCGACAAGATCGCGCTGGTCGGCCGCAACGGCTCCGGCAAGTCGACGCTGCTCAAGATCGCCGCCGGCATGATCGAACCACAGGATGGCGAGGTGTTCCGCCAGCCTTCGGCGACGGTGCGTTACCTGCCGCAAATGCCCGACATGGATGGCTTCGCCAATGTGCGCGCCTATGTCGAGGCAGGGCTCGGACCGGCCGACGATCCCTACCGCGCCACCTATCTGATGGAGCATCTTGGCCTGACCGGCGAGGAGCGGCCAAACGACCTTTCCGGCGGCGAGGCGCGCCGCGCGGCCCTTGCCCGCGTCATGGCGCCGGAGCCCGACATTCTGCTGCTGGACGAGCCGACCAACCATCTCGACCTGTCGGTGATCGAATGGCTGGAAGAGGAGCTTGCCCGCACCTCCTCGGCGGTGATCCTGATTTCGCACGACCGTCGTTTTCTCGAGCGCGTATCGCGCGCCACTGTCTGGCTCGACCGCGGCCAGACCAAACGGCTGGACAAGGGTTTCGGCCATTTCGAGGAATGGCGCGACCAGGTGCTGGAAGAGGAAGAGCGCGAGCAGCACAAGCTCGGCCGCCAGATCGTGCGCGAGGAGCACTGGCTGCGCTACGGCGTGACCGCACGGCGCAAGCGCAACATGCGACGGCTCGGCGAACTGCAGACCATGCGCCAGCGTTTCCGCAGCCATCGCGGCGCCGAGGGCACGGCCACCCTGGTGGCCAGCGACGCCGCCGAGTCCGGCAAGCTGGTGATCGAGGCCAAGAGCATCGAAAAGAGCTTCGGCGACCTCACCGTGGTCAAGGGCTTCTCGAGCCGCATCCAGCGCGGCGACCGCGTCGGTTTGGTCGGCCCGAACGGCGCCGGAAAAACGACGCTGCTGAAGATGCTGACCGGTGAACTGGCGCCTGACGCCGGCACTGTGCGGCTCGGCGTCAATCTCGAGATCGCCACGCTCGACCAGAAGCGCGAGGCCGTCGATCCGGCCGAGACGCTGGCGCACTACCTCACCGACGGGCGCGGCGAGAACCTTCTCGTCAATGGCGAGCAGCGCCATGTCGTTTCCTACATGAAGGACTTCCTGTTCAAGCCGGAGCAGGCGCGTACGCCGGTGCGCGAGCTTTCGGGCGGCGAACGCGCGCGGCTGCTGCTCGCCCGCGTGCTGGCCAGGCCCGCGAACCTGCTGGTGCTCGACGAGCCGACCAACGACCTCGACATGGAGACGCTGGAACTGCTTCAGGAACTGGTCGCCAGCTTTGCCGGCACGGTCATCCTGGTCAGCCACGATCGCGATTTCCTCGACCGCACCGTCACCAGCGTGATCGCGCCGGATGGCGCCGGCCGCTGGATCGAATATGCCGGCGGCTATTCCGATATGCTGGCGCAGCGCGGCGGCTCGAAGCTGGAGGATCGCAAGGCGAGGCCGAAAGCGGATACGGCGGAACAGGCGGCCACCGGCAAGGCAGAGCCGGCGCCGCCGAAAGTCCCAGCGAAGAAACTGTCGTTCAAGCAGAAATTCGCGCTGGAATCCCTGCCCAGGAAGATCGAGGCGGTGACCGCGTCGATCTCCAGGCTGGAGAACAACATCGCCGATCCCTCCTATTACGAGCGCGACCCGGCCTCGTTCCAGAAGACCATCGCCGCCCTCGACAAGGAACGCGCGACGCTGGCCGCGCTGGAAGAAGAGTGGCTGGAACTGGAGATGCTGCGCGAGGAAATGGAGGGGTAGTCCCTCCTCCCGCTAGCTGCCCTCACAGACAGGCGTCGCAGATCGCGGCAATATGGCGTCTGTCCGTGCCGCAGCAGCCGCCAAGCACGGCGATGTGACCGAAGCGGTCGCGCATCGCGCTATAGCGCCGACCGAAATCGACCGGATCGCCGGGGTCGAGTTCGGTCGCTGCGTCGAGCTCGGCATGGCTCTTGGCGGATGCGTTGGCCCGCACGCCGCGAATGCGACCTATCCAGCCTTCGCCGGCGGCAAGAACCGCATCGAAATGGCTGGGGTGCGCGCAGTTGATCATGAAATAGGCCGGGGCGCCGTCAGTCTCGTCGTCAACGGTTTCGATGGCGTCTTTCAGGCTTTCGCCGGAAGGCAGGCGCCCATCCGTCTCGACGGTGAAGGAAATCACCGATTGGAGCCCCGATGCCATGGCCGCGCAAGCTATGCCGGCGGCCTCGTGCGAATAGGTCATGGTGACGGCGCTGACCATATCGACGCCGGCATCGCGGAACGCTCTGATCTGGTCGCTGTGATAGGTTTCGGCCTCGGCCGTCGTCATCGCTGCATCGACCCGGTAGCCGTCGCCGCGCGGCCCGACTACCCCATTCACGAGGACAAGCATCCCACGCGCCGCATAGGGCGCTGCCAGCGCACGCGCCCACGTGACCGCGCGCCGGTTCGCGGCCGACAGCTCACTGCGCGAGTAGCCGAGTTTCCCGGCCCAGTCGGGATTGGCGCGCCATGTCGGCGTGTCGAGAACAAAGCCGACGCCGCGCTGTTCGGCGATATCCAGATATTGACGGAAATAGCGCCCGAGCCTCTCTCGGCCCTCATCGGTCGCAAGCAGGGGGAAAGCGGCAAAGAACGGCAGATCGAGCCCTTCCAGGAAGACGAGCGACGTTTCGAGGCCGCCATCTGTCAGAAGGATGGTTTCGCCGAGCTCACGAAGGTTGATCTTCGCATTGGTCATCGCCGTGCACGATCTCGCCCACCGATCTCGCGAACATTAGCATATGGCATCAATTTCGTCATGCCGCCCGCGCAGCCCAGCCGTTGCGGCGGTGCCCCGGATGCGCATATGGAATACGCATGTTGCGGAGGCCTCATTCACAGTTGATGAAGGAAGCAAAGGGGCTCAACGTGAACGTCTCGCGCGCCGCCGAAGCCGGGATAGCCGAAGCAGTGGCAGCCGAAAAGACGCGGCTCTGGAAGCTTGAGAACCGCGCAACGATGGACGCCTGGAACGGCTATGTCGAAGCACATGGTGTTCCGCTCAAGGAGCACCGGCAGTTCTGATGGCGCGCTACGACGTATTCGCCGCCAGACGGCATCGAAGGCGGCTATCCTCTCGACGTTCAATCCGATCTGCTCGATCACTTCAAGACACGGGTGGTGGTCCCACTTCTGCCCGTCTCGGTGGCGCCGCCTGCAATGCGGAAGCTCCATCCGATCTTTGAGATCAACGGACGCAGCTGGTGATGGCCACCCATCTGCTCGCCACGGTTTCGACGACGGAACTTGGCGCGAGCCGGCTGAACCTGATGCGGCCTCACGACGAGATCGCCGCTGCGCTCGACATGCCGTTCCAGGGGTTCTGAGCGGCGAGGGCCTCAAGCCACCGCTGCGAGTCAACCAGACGTCTTCGCCTGCCAGGCCTTCAGCGCCTCGTCGAACACCTTCTCGCCGGGGATGCCCTTTTCCATGGTGAGCAGGGCGCGCCGCCCGGTCTTGTAGACGACCGGCACATCGATCCAGTCCTGGCCCCTGAGCAGCGTCAGATTGGCGTCCTCATCGGCC
>NZ_RZOI01000396.1:0-5616 GCF_004022645.1 Mesorhizobium sp. M4A.F.Ca.ET.020.02.1.1
CGCCACCGAGCCGCAGCGCGCCATCGTCGGTGATTTCGTGCCCGACGAGGTGCTGGTGACGGTCGACGGCGATGCCGCTACCGTACAGCAGATCGCTGCTTCCTTCGGCCTCGAAGTGCGCTCTGAGCGCCAGTCGCGCCTGCTCGGCACCACGCTGGCGCGGTTCGGCATTCCCGACGGCCGTCCGGTCGGCGTCGTGCTGGCGCAGCTTGCCGCTGACGGCCGCACAAGACGGCGTGAGCCCAACCATGTCTATTCGCTGCAGCAGGCGGCCGGTATCGTCAACTATGCCTTCGATCGCATCGCGCTCGACGCCAAGGCGGCGAGCGGCGAGAATGTGCGCGTCGCCGTCATCGACACCGGAATCGACGACACCAACCCGGCGCTGTCGGGCGTCATCGCCGACCAGTTCGACGCCATGCCCAACGTGCCGATCGAAAAGCGCGACCATGGCACCTCGATCGATGGCCTGATCGCCGGCGTCGGCGCGCTCAAAGGCATGGCGCCGGGGGCAAAGATCTACCATGCCCGTGCCTTCGAGGGTGGCAAGTCGACTATGGACGTCATCCTTTCGGCGCTCGACTGGGCGGCGGAGCAGGACGTGCGCATCATCAACATGAGCTTCGTCGGCCCGAAGAATGACCTGCTCGGCATTGCTTGCCGCAACGCTCGCTCGTTGGGCATCGTGCTGGTCGCCGCCGCCGGCAACAACGGGCCGAAAGCACCCTATGGTTACCCGGCGGCCTTTGACGGCGTCATCGCCGTGACCGCCACCGATGCCAAGGACGGGTTGATGCCGCAGGCCAATCGCGGCGCCTATGTCTTCATCTCGGCCCCCGGCGTCGAGATGGTGGCGCCGAGCGGCGCCGGCTCCGACGTCGTCACCGGCACGTCCTTTGCCGCCGCGATCGTCAGCGGGGCCATCGCCAACCTGATCCATGTCGCGCCCGACCGTTCGGCCGACGAAATCGAGAAGGCGCTGGCCGACACCGCAAGGGACCTTGGCCCGAAAGGCAGGGACAATGACTTCGGCTATGGCCTGCTGGACACCAAGGCGGCGGAAGCTGTGAAGAAGGAATGAGCTTCAGTCGAGATGGATCGGGTGCCCAATCAACAAACTTGTCGCCAATGGCCTAGATTGGTGAGCAGTGGAAATCATTAACGGTCATTCGACAGCAGTTACAGAATGACCGAGATGGGACTGGAAGCAAACTGACCGTTTCTGGGGTCCGCGATAGCTCGATAGCCGCGAATGGCTGGCCTCCGTCCATGACAGTCTCGGCGGGCCCGAGAGGGCACTATGATCAGATTTCAGTTCCCTCGCGCCGCTGCACTGCGGGGTCGTATTGTGAGAGTCCCACGATGCTTCAGCTTCGGCCACCACGGGCCAATCGCGACAATTGCCCTATCGGAATGGGCAAATCGTGATGCGCACATTCTATCGATTGGTTGCCGTTATGATCGTGGTGTCCGGCTTGACCGGTTGCATCAGTGTTTCCTACTACGCGCAATCCGTGCAGGGTCATCTGCAGATCATGACGGCGCGCAGGGATGTCGGAAAACTGATCGAGGACCCTTCGACGCCGAAGGCATTGCGCGCCCGAATGGTATCGGCGAGCGCCATACGACAGTTTGCAACTGATGAACTGGCGCTGCCCGATAACAGCAGCTACCGCAGCTATGTCGACATCGGTCGGGACTCGGTGACCTATGCCGTCTTTGCCGCGCCGGAATTCTCGCTGACGCCACGAACATGGTGTTTTCCCGTTTTCGGCTGCGTCCCCTATCGAGGATATTTCTCCAAGAAGTCTGCGACTGAAACCGCCGTCGAACTTCAAGGACAGGGCATGGACGTCTTTGTGACCGGCATCACTGCCTATTCCACGCTTGGCTGGTCAAGTGACCCGCTGTTAAGCACGATGCTCAGCCAGGATGAGACATATCTTGCTGCGCTGGTTTTCCATGAACTGGCCCACCAGCGCGTCTACGTGCACGGCGATTCCGCATTCAACGAGGCGTTCGCTGTCGCCGTCGAAACAACCGGGGTAAAAAAATGGCTGCGCGCCGCTGGCGCTACTGCGCAATTGCGCCGTTACGAAGCCGCTGAGAGGCGCAAAGCTGAATTTCTTACGCTTGTCTCCCAAACCCGGGACGAGCTAGGACAAATCTATGGCAACTCCGGCACCTCGGAGCAGAAGCGGGCCGCAAAGATGGCCGCGATTGAACGGCTGCGGACGCGCTACCGACACATGCGCGACAGGCGCTGGGGTCGATACCGGGGATACGATGCCTGGTTCGCCTCCCCAATCAACAACGCAAAGCTCGCCGCGACTTCCGTTTACAGTGATCGGGTGACCGCATTTCTCCGCCTGTTCGACTTGTGTTCGGGCAACTATGCACGGTTCTATGCGTCGGTTCGACGGATTGGCGTACTGGACGAACCTCATCGCGCCGAAACACTTGCGGCGGCAGATAGCTGCTATTGAGCCCGTCAATGTAAAGGCCGAAGCGTCTCCTTACGAAGTTCCTCGAGCGGCACGTGGCGAAGCTTGTCGGCGCCCCTCAGGAGTTTGACCCGACCGACCAGTCCAGGCCTTCTTTCGCCAAATGCCTTCGGCGCAGGAGCGCCGGCCCTATTGTCGCATCGTCGGAACGAATGCGATCAGCGGCTGTTTAGCCATCGAAGGGACCGCAACCAAGGATGTGGAATGTTTGACTTTCAGAACTTGGAACTTGCAATCGCGAGGCAACGCGTGAACCGGGCGGAACTCGCCCTTGAGCGTGCTGAGGAGATGCTCAACGAAGAGTGCGGCGTCGGTATCAACTTGGCGCTTTGCTGCCGGATCACGTCGGCGCGACGGCGTGTCCTTGATGCAAGAGCGCGCCTGATGAAGATCGATCGGACCAACCACCCACTGAGGGCGGCAGCCCGATGATAGCGACCTTTGACATCGAGACTGCCAAGCATAGCGCCACATATCGTGCTGCTGGGCTCGCGCTGCTGACGCATCAGGTCGTGCATCATATCGAACTGACGGACGCCGCGGGAGAGAAGGTCGAGCAGGCGCTGGCGAGGCTTGCTGAGGCGAACGCTCGCGCGGACGGGCGCGCGCAGCCGTAAGGCGACATCATCCGGCTGGAAGTTCGCGCAGCGATGCGGCGAGTTGCGGCCGCTGTTTCGGTTCTTGCCGTTTGATATCAATATGATTGTGGCCGAGGTGGTTGGCGCCGGTCATGCCCGCTGCTGCGCCCCAACGAAGTTCGGCTCGTTGACCGATATCAGGCGCATAGCGGCAGTTCGGACTCCGTCGCTGCGAGCGATTGAGTTTTGATCCTAACCCGGCGCGCCCGCCACCGACCCCCGCACCACCAGATCGACCGGCCAGACCTCGCCGCGGGCGCCCTCCTCGAGTCCTGATATGCGCGCCGCCAGGCGCTCTGCGACGCGGGCGCCGGCGAGCCGGATCGACGAGCGCGTCGTCGACAGCGGCACGGGGAAATTCTCCGGCTTCAGCCACGGAAAGACATCGTCATGCGCGATCAAGGACAGGTCGCCCGGAATGGTCAGGCCGAGATCGCGCACCGCGCGCACCACGCCGAGCGACATGATCAGGCTGGAGCAGGCGATCGCCGTCGGCGGCTCGCTCTGTTCGAGCAGGCGCCTGGCGGCGCGGTAGCCGTTCTCCTCGGTCATGGTGAGCGAACAGATATGGCGCTCGCCAAGCACGAGGCCAGTCGTGGTGAGTGCCCGGCGCATGCCGCGCTCGCGATGGATGGCGAAGGTCTCACGGTCGTCGCCGTTGATCAGCGCCAGCCGCCTGTGGCCGAGCTGGACCAGCAGCCGCGCCGCCTCGTGGAAGGCGCCCTCGTTGTCGATGTCGAGGAAGGCATAGTCGAAGTCGAAGCCCTCGCTGCGGCCATGGACGATGAAGGGGATGCCGAGCGTGTTGAGCAGCGCCACCCGCCGATCGGCCGGCCGCGGCGAGGAGATGTAGACCGCGTCGACCTGCCGGTTGGCGACGATGCGCCGGTAGGTGGTCTCCTGGTCGTCGGCGTCCGCCGGCGACAGCACCAGGTCGAGCTCGTGCGAGCGGGCATAGTCGCCGAGGCCGGACAGGAACTCGACGAAGTGCGGATCGATGTCGACGGCGGCGCCGGTCGGCAGCACATAGCCGATCATCCCGGTCTTGCCGGTCGCCAGTCGGCGCGCGCTCGGATTGGGGCGGTAGCCATGTCGCTTGGCCGCGTCCATCACCCGCCGCCGCGTTTCCTCGTTGACCTCGGGATAGCCGTTCAGTGCCCGGCTCACCGTGGTCTGCGACAGCGCCAGCATGTGAGCGAGCTGTTTAAGATTCACCGGAGGCCTCCAAGCCTCAAAGCGCTTTTAATTTGAGTCAAAACGACAACCAACGCTGGTGACGTCGAACGCGCCGACCATAAGCATCGTTCAGATGGGTTTGAAGCAAAATTTACTGCTGCAGCGCCAAAAAAACGTGCTGCAGTGCACTTTCTGCGCACCTATTTGCAGAAATTAAATCGATTAGCTTTCTGCCCCCTCTTGACTTCCGGTTGATTCAATGGCGAGATCAAAACGACCAAAGCGCTTTGGAAGACTCTTCGAAAGGTTGCGGTTCCTTTCTGACTGAGTCACAGTCCTGCGGCGTCGGCGGACGGAATGGAGGTTCCGTTCGATTGGCGGAATGGAAATTCCGTCCGATTGTTTGTGACCACTGGGAGGAATATCGATGAAGAAAATGCTTCTGCTGGGCGCCGCGTTCGCGACGCTGGCCTTGAGCCTGCCGGCGCAAGCCGAACTGAAGTTCAAGCCGGGCGAGGACCCGCGCTTCAACTGGCAGAACTACGAGGACCTCAAGAAGGTCGACCTCAAGGGCGAGACGCTGACCATCTTCGGGCCATGGCGCGGCGAGGACGAAGGCCTTGTGCGCACCGTTCTCGAATATTTCCAGGAAGCCACCGGCGTCGAGATCAAGTACTCCTCGTCGGAGAATTACGAACAGCAGATCGTCATCGACACCCAGGCCGGCAGCCCGCCCAACATCGCCGTGCTGCCGCAGCCGGGCCTGATCCAGGACCTGGCTTCCAAGGGCCTTTTGACGCCGCTTGGCGACGACACCGCCAAATGGGTCAAGGACAATTACGGCGCCGGCCAGTCCTGGGTCGACCTCGGCGCCTTCAAGGACAAGGACGGCAAGCCGGGCTTCTTCGCCTTCCCCTACAAGGCCGATGTGAAGTCGCTGGTCTGGTATTCGCCGGACAATTTCGAGGAAGCCGGCTACAAGGTCCCGAAGACGCAGGAAGAACTGGCCGAGCTTGAGAAGAAGATCATCGCCGACGGCGGCAAGCCGTGGTGCATCGGTCTCGGCTCCGGCGGCGCCACCGGCTGGCCGGCGACCGACTGGGTCGAGGACATCATGCTGCGCACGCAGACGCCCGACGTCTACGACAAGTGGGTGAAGAACGAGATCCCGTTCAATGATCCGGCGGTCGTCAACGCCATCGACATCTTCGGCAAGATCGCGACCGACGACAAGATGGTCGACGGCGGCGCCAAGGCGGTTGCCGCGACCGACTTCCGCGACAGCCCGAAGGGCCTCT
>NZ_RZOI01000397.1:0-5609 GCF_004022645.1 Mesorhizobium sp. M4A.F.Ca.ET.020.02.1.1
GAGGTGAAGATCGACCGTATTCGTCATCGCCGGGGAGGAGGTCGGCTCTGACGAAATTCCTTTCGCCGTTTGAAAAGGGGCGAAACCTTTGGAAGACGAACTGCATTCGCTTCGAAAGACGAACAATGTTCGCTTCGGGAACAACGCCCGCCGGGGGAGGAGGTCCGGCGGGCGCCGTTTCAGTGGTCAACCCTTGGGAGGAGGTAAGGGTTGGCCGTATCCGTCAGGGTCGGGGAGGAGGTCGACCCTGGCGAAATTCTTGTACTTAGACCGCCTTGCGGGCGACCATCTTGATCTCGTCACGGACGATGCCGAGATCATGGAGCTGGCGATTCGACAGACGACCCAGCTCGGTAACCGTCTCGCGATAAACGCGCCAGTTACGATAGTTGCGGATCAGGTTCATTGTCGTTCTCTTCTTCAAAACTGGTTCGGACCATTCGCGGCCCGAAGCGGATTAGACCGCCTTGCGAGCGACGTAGTGGATGTCGCTGCGGCTGATGCCGAGGTCGGTCAGTTCACGGTTCGACAGGCGGCTCAGCTCGGAGACGGTGTCCCGGTAGCGGCGCCAGTTGCGGTAGTTGCGGATCAGGTTCATGGTAGTGCTCGTTTCGTCTTTCGTTCGGGTCATTCCGTTTGTGTACGAACAGAAAATAGGTGGGGTCATATCGATTTAAAAGTGCCATTGGCGCATGGCAGCAATGCAAATTGTGCAATGCAACACTAACGGCCATTCACGGCTTCGACATAAAGAAGCCCGAATCCGAAAATGCCGTGGTGTCAACGGTTTGACCGTGTGGGCTGGAAAAAGATCGAGGGCAGGGGGAAGGCATGGCGAGTTATGCGTCGCGGGTCAGGTCCGACATCGCCCGATGGCGGCAGGCTGGGCTGATCGATACGCCGACAGCCGAGGCGTTGACGCGCGATGTCGAAGCCAATGAGCGGAGGTCGCTGAGCTTCGGGTCGATCCTGGCGATGATGGCGGCGCTTTTGTTCGGTGCCGCTATCCTGATCTTCGTCGCCGCCAATTGGGAAGCCATCCCACGGCTCGTTCGCGTCGCGGCGCTGTTCGCCGTCATCGTCGCCGGCTACGTCGGCGGCGCGGTGCTGAAGACACGCGACCATGGGGCAATCGGCGAGGCGCTGTGGATCGTGGCGGCGGCCGCTTTCGGCGGTTCGATCGCGCTGATCGGCCAGATGTACCACCTGACAGGCGACGAGGCCTCGGCGCTGCTCACATGGGGAGCCGGCACGGCCTTGGCGGCGGTCGCGTTGCGCTCGAACCCGCTCACCGTCGCCTCCCTCGGCATCGCCGACGCCTGGCTGCTTCTCAAATGGGGCGGTTTTTTCCGGCGCTCGGAATTTCCCCATCTCTTCGCAGCCATTGCGCTGGTGCTGTTCGCGATTTCGTTCTGGACCCGCAGCCGGGCGGCGCGGCATCTGATCATTCTGTCGGTCCTCTTCTATCTCGTGCTGCTGTCAATGGATCACAACACGCTGCAGGTCTCCGTTCCGCTGACGTTCGTTTCGGCGCTACTTTTTGCCGCCGCGGTCTTCGCCGCCGCACCGGTCGACAGAATCGTGCAGCTTGGCGGCCGGCTGCCCCTGCACGCGCTGATCGGCTTCCTCACCGGCATGGCGATGATCCAGTTCGAACTGGCCGACGAGGCGAGCTACAATGGCGCCTTCGCCATTGCCTCGGCGGTCGCGCTTGCCGCCATTGTCGCGGCGATCATGCTGGGTGGCCGCGAGAGCAGGGGCCTGCGCTGGGTCGCCTATGCCGGCTTCGCCTTTGAGCTCGCCATCATCTATGTGGTGATGTTGCAGTCGATGCTTGGCACCGCCGGCTTCTTCCTGGCCGCTGCAGTGCTGCTCGGCATAATGGCGCTGGTCATCATCCGCGTCGAAAAACGCATGAACGCGCCGACCACCGAAGGAGCCAAGGCATGACCGGCAAAAGACTGATCATCTCGGCGCTGCTGCTGGCGCTCGTCCAGATCGGCTTCCTCGGATGGATCATCGTCGGCAGGGCCGCAATCCTGCGGGATGGCAAGGAGGTCCTCCTGAAGGTCGAGCCGATCGATCCGCGCGATCTTCTGCGCGGCGACTATATCGTGCTGGGCTACGAGATCTCGCGCATCCCAGTGAAGCTGATCGCCAACATTCCGCCCGGCAAGTTCACCAGCAACGACTCAGAGCTCGTCGTCAGGTTGAAGCAGGGCGTCGAAGGCTATTGGCAGCCGAGCGCAGCCTGGTTTGATGCCGCACCGATGCCTGCGGCCTCCGACGAGGTCGACATCGTCGGGCAGGTGGCCGATGGCTGGGACCTGCGCGAGCCCGAAGCGACGATCGCGCCGGACTACGGCATCGAGCGCTTCTATCTGCCGGAAGGCGAGGGCATGGCGATCCAGAACGACATGCGGGTGCGGCCGTTCGCCGTCCGTGTCGCCATCGCCGCAAACGGGACACCGCAGGTCAAGGCGTTGATGGATGGCGACAAGACGCTGTTCGAGGAGCCGCTCTACTAGGGGCGGCCGCACCCGTGCGCATCTCGCGAAAACCTTGGATCTCCCGTCCGAGCAGTGTGAAGCATGACAATTGAACTGACGGCGCGCGGAGACATCAACCTCGATGCGGTCTTTCGTGTCGCCTGGCGGAAGGAGCCGGTGCGGATTAGCGACAAGGCTTTGCGTCGGATCGAGGAATGCCGCGCCTCGTTTCTGCGTCTCATCGAGACGGATCCCGCACCGATCATCTATGGCGTCACCACGGCGATGGGCGAACTGGCGAGCCGCAAGCTCGAGCGTGACGAGCGCGACCGCCATGCGCGCATCAAGGCGTTCGCTGCCGCGACCTCTTTCGGCGAGCCGCTGCCGGAGCGCGTGGTCAGGGCGATCGTGCTTGCCCGTCTCACCAACTTCATTGAAGGCAATGCCGCCACCTCGCCGCGCATCGCGCAAGCTGTTGCCGCCATGCTGGACGGCGGGCCGATGCCGATCGTGCCGTCGCAGGGCCAGGGCGGCGCCGGCGAGATCCTGGCTCTCTATCCGCTGTTCGCCGGGCTTTCGACGCGCTTCGACCTGGAGGTCAAGGAGCGGGGATCGCTCATCAATGGCTCGCCCTGCGCGGCGGCGCTGGTGGCGGACGCCGCGCTCGCGGCGCGCCGCCGCATCGGCCTCGCGCACAAGGTGTTTGCGCTGTCGATCGAAGCCTTTCGCGCACCGCTCGAACATTACGACGCCGCACTCGACGGGCTTTGGGGCGACGAACACGAGGCGGCAGCGCTGCAAGGTTTGAGGGAATATCTCACCGGCGCCGGCGACGGACGGCGCAACTACCAGGCGCCGGTCAGCTACCGCATCGTGCCGCGCGTGCTTGGCCAGGCGCATCGCGCGCTTTCCGGCGCGGAACGGGCGGCGACCGTGTCGCTGGCGTCGATCTCGGACAATCCGGTCTACGTACCGCCGGACGAGGCGTATCCGCTCGGGCGCTGCATCAGCACCGGCGGCTATCACAATGCGATGGCCACGCCTGCGCTCGACGATCTGGCAGCGATCTGGGCCGACGTCTGCCTGCTCTGCGACCGCCACGCCTCGAAGCTCCTGAACGGTAAGGTCTCCCTGCTGCCCGATCTTTTGATGACGGACCGGCATTGGGCCGACAGCGACGGCCACGGCAATGTCGGCTATGTGCCGATGGCGATCACCGGTTATCTGGAGCAGGCGAAGCTCGCGGCGCAACGCACCTTCATCCCAGGAACGGAATCTGCCGGTGCCGGCCAGGACGATGTCGCGACCACGGCGTTCCTCGCCTGGACCAAGGAGGCGACCGCCGGCCGCTGCCTCGACGCGGCGATGGCGATGCTGGCGATGATCGCCTCGCAGGCCCTTCACGTCACCGGCCGCGAGGCACCGCCTGCGCTGCAGCCGTTCGTTGCCGACGTCAGGACCATCGTACCGGCGGTCGGGGCCGACCGCGTGCTCGGTCCTGAACTGGCGGGATTGAGCGAATGGTTCACCGGCAAGGTCTTCGAGACGTGACCGTGGCGACTCGGTTTGTCAGCCGATGGGCTGGTGCGGGTAGAGGGACTCGAACCCCCACGTTTTCACGCCAGAACCTAAATCTGGTGCGTCTACCAATTCCGCCATACCCGCGTCGCCCGGCAATCCCATGTAGCCATCATTCTGTCAATGTCGCGATCAAAATGACCCTCAACCGCCTGAATGCGAAGATAGTTGAAA
Source organism: Mesorhizobium sp. M4A.F.Ca.ET.020.02.1.1 (assembly GCF_004022645.1). Classification (NCBI taxonomy): domain Bacteria; kingdom Pseudomonadati; phylum Pseudomonadota; class Alphaproteobacteria; order Hyphomicrobiales; family Phyllobacteriaceae; genus Mesorhizobium; species Mesorhizobium sp. M4A.F.Ca.ET.020.02.1.1. The sequence goes on from NZ_RZOI01000397.1 coordinate 4,242, forward strand.
ATTAGGCTGGCCTGTGACAAAAGGCGTGTCGAATGTGACGGGACGCGACGATCCGCTTCTACAGAATGTGATAAGAAGTAGGAAAAACAAAGACTTATTCACATTTTGGAACGCAGTTTGGAAAGGCTTTGAGCCGCTTTAGCGGTCAAACCGCAAGTTTCCGTTACCAAAAGCCATTCCCGGCAAGATTATACCGGCAGGCTGTAAGCGGCATGGGCCGTCTGGCAGTCTCATGGGTGAGAACAAAGGTTTTATGATGCAGGTCACCGAAACGCTCAACTCCGGTCTCAAGCGCGAGATCAAGATCACCGTGCCGGCCGGTGACATGGAAGCCAAGCTGATGGCGCGGCTTACGGATGCCCGCAACAAGGTTCGCATCAATGGCTTCCGCCCCGGCAAAGTGCCGGTGCAGCACCTGCGCAAGGTCTACGGCAAGTCGTTCATGGCCGAGGTCGTCAACGAGATCCTCAACGATTCGACGCGTTCGATCATCACCGGGCGCGGCGAGAAGGCCGCCATGCAGCCTGAAGTGATCATGACCGAGGACGAGAAAGAGGCCGAAAAGATCCTGGCCGGCGGCGCCGATTTCGAGTTCCGCCTCAACTACGAGATCATCCCGGCGATCGAGATCAAGGATTTCTCCGACATCAAGGTGACACGCCAGGTGTTCGATGTGCCGGACACGGAAATCGACGAGCAGGTCAAGCGCATCGCGGAATCGGCGCGCAGCTATGAGCCGAAGACCGGCAAGGCAGCCGAAGGCGACCGCGTGACCATTGACTATGTCGGCAAGATCGGTGGCGAGGCGTTCTCCGGCGGCGCCGGCAACGACCAGCCGCTGGTGTTGGGTTCCAAAGAGTTCATCCCGGGCTTCGAGGACCAGCTGATCGGCGCCAAGGCCGGCGACGAGAAGCAGGTCACCGTCACCTTCCCGGAAAACTACCAGGCTGCGCATCTGGCCGGCAAGGAAGCCACCTTCGACGTCACCGTCAAGGAAGTGGCGAAGCCGGGCGAACTCGAGATCAATGACGAGACGGCCAAGAACCTCGGCCTGGAATCGCTGGAGCGCCTGCGCGAGATCGTGCGCGGCCAGATCGAGAACCAGTTCGGCTCGATGACGCGCCAGAAGGTCAAGCGCCAGCTGCTCGACCAGCTCGACGCATCCTATTCGTTCGAGGCGCCCTCGAAGCTCGTCGAGGCCGAGTTCAACAACATCTGGAACCAGGTCAACCGCGATCTGGAAGCCGCCGGCCGCACCTTCGCCGACGAAGAGACGACGGAAGAAGAGGCGCGCGCGGAATATATGCGCCTGGCGGAGCGCCGCGTGCGCCTCTTCTTCCGTCGTCTCTTCGTCGGCGAAGGTGCGGC
>NZ_RZOI01000398.1:0-5596 GCF_004022645.1 Mesorhizobium sp. M4A.F.Ca.ET.020.02.1.1
CTTCAGCGAACCGTCGAGGGCGGCGGCGAGCAGCGCCCGCGTCACCTTGATCGGCATGCGGCGGCCAGTGCCGTAGGCGCCGCCGGTCCAGCCGGTGTTGACCAGCCAGCAGTCGGCGCCGTGGCGGGCGATCAGCTCGCGCAGCAGGTTGCCGTATTCGGACGGGTGGCGCGGCATGAAGGGCGCACCGAAGCAGGTCGAGAAGGTCGCTTCCGGTTCGGTGACGCCTTTTTCGGTGCCGGCGACCTTGGCCGTATAGCCGGAGAGGAAATGATACATGGCCTGCGCCGGGGTCAGCCTGGCGATCGGCGGCATCACGCCGAAAGCGTCGGCAGTCAGCATGATGATGTTGCTGGGATGGCTGGCGCGGCCGGTCTTCGAGGCATTGGGGATGTAGTCGAGCGGATAGGCGCAGCGCGTGTTTTCGGTCAGGCTGCCATCGTTGAAATCCGGCACGCGGTCGGCGCCGAGCACGACATTTTCCAGCACCGTTCCGAAGCGCTGCGTGGTGGCGAAGATTTCCGGCTCGGCCTCGGCCGAAAGCCTGATCGTCTTGGCATAGCAGCCGCCTTCGAAATTGAAGATGCCGTGCGGGCCCCAGCCATGTTCGTCGTCGCCGATCAGCGTGCGCGAGGGGTCGGCCGACAGCGTCGTCTTGCCGGTTCCGGAGAGGCCGAAGAACACGGCCGCGTCGCCGGCCGGACCTTCATTGGCCGAGCAGTGCATCGGCATCACGCCCTTCGCCGGCAACAGGTAGTTGAGCGCGGTGAACACCGACTTCTTCATCTCGCCGGCGTAGGAGGTGCCGCCGATCAGCACGATCATGCGCGTCAGATCGACAGCGATCACCGTCTCGGTGCGGGTGCCGTGGCGGGCCGGATTGGCGCGGAAGGACGGCAGGTCGATGATCGTCATCGCCGGCACGAAATGCTCAAGCTGCGACGGTTCGGGCCTGATCAGGAGATTGCGGATGAACAGCGAATGCCAGGCGAATTCGGTGATGACCCTGGTCGGCAGCTGCAGGTCGGTGTCGGCGCCACCGACCAGATCCTGGACGTAGAGGTCCTTGTGCGCGGCATGAGCACGGAAATCGGCAAGCAGCGCATCGAACTGGGCCGGCGACATCGCCTTGTTGTTGTCCCACCAGACATGCGGCTCGGTGGCGTCGTCGCGGACGACGAATTTGTCCCTGGGCGAGCGCCCCGTATGCTGGCCGGTCTCGGCGACCAGGGCGCCATCCGCGGTCAGCCTGGCCTCGCCGCGGCGCATCGCCTCCTCGTAGAGCGCGGCGGCGCCGAAATTATAGCGCACCGTGCCCGTGGTCTTAAGGCCGATCGCGTCTATCGCGCAGGCGGGGTTGCGTGTGCCGGCTTCCGACATCAAATGCTCCTCTCTGGATTTGCCGCGTCTGACCGGTGGATTTCCGGAGCCCGGTAGGGGCTGAGTGGCTCAGAACCAGAAAAGGCAAATGATATCAAATCATTAATCGATTTAAAAAATTTGAAAGTTGTTTAAATCGTTTATATGTGCAAAAAATCACAGTGGTTGCCCAAAGGATTGGCAAACGTTGTTCGTCCAATCCGCGTTGGGGTGCGAATGCGGCCGCCGGCACGCTGTGCGTGACACTGCGCGGAGCCTATGCCACATTTTGTACCTAATTTGTCCTGCAAAAGCCCCTTCTCGACGAAAGAAGGGACAGCTCATGAGGGAGCCGCTTGAAATGGCAACAATCGCGCTTGTCGATGACGACCGCAACATTCTGACATCGGTGTCGATCGCCCTCGAATCCGAGGGCTATCGCGTCGAAACCTACACGGATGGTGCGTCTGCGCTGGAAGGCCTGGCGGCTCGGCCGCCGAATCTCGCCATCCTCGATATCAAGATGCCGCGCATGGACGGCATGGAACTCTTGCGCCGGATGCGCCAGAAATCCGACCTTCCGGTCATCTTCCTGACCTCGAAGGACGACGAGATCGACGAGCTTTTCGGGCTCAAGATGGGCGCCGACGACTTCATCCGCAAACCGTTCTCGCAGCGCCTTCTGGTCGAGCGGGTGCGCGCGGTGCTGCGGCGCACGAGCGCGCGCGAGGCGGCCGCCAAGCAGCCCAGCCAGCAGGCCCGCTCGCTGGAGCGCGGCCAGTTGGTCATGGACCAGGAGCGGCATACCTGCACCTGGAAGGGCGAGCCGGTGACGCTGACCGTCACCGAATTCCTGATCCTGCATTCGCTGGCGCAGCGGCCCGGCGTGGTAAAAAGCCGTGATGCGCTGATGGATTCGGCCTATGATGAGCAGGTCTATGTCGACGACCGCACCATCGACAGCCACATCAAACGGCTGCGCAAGAAGTTCAAGGCCGTCGATGATGACTTCGAGATGATCGAAACCCTTTACGGAGTCGGGTATAGGTTCCGCGAGGCGTGAATAGGGAATGGGCAGTAGGCAGTGGGGATTAGTCGCTAGTCAGTCCTGAATGGCACCCCCGCGGGCACTCATAGATCGCCCCGGTCCCAGCCAAGCATTTGTCTACTGCCTACTGCCTAACCCCTACTCACTAAACAGGACCTGCTATTCGATGGCAGTCGACGTAGAGCGGAACAGAAGGGCGGGCGCGGTCAGGCGGCCGTCCAGGATGCTGCCGTCATTCCTGTCGAGGATCACGGTGCCTATGCGCCGTTTCCTCGGCCATCACATCTTCTCCAGCCTGACCCGCCGCATCCTGTTCCTCAACCTTGCCGGCCTGGCGGTGCTGGTCACCGGCATCCTCTACCTCAACACCTTCCGCGACGGGCTGATCGACGCCCGCGTCGAAAGCCTGATGACGCAGGGCGAGATCATCGCCGGCGCGATCGCGGCCTCGGCGACGGTGGAGACCGATTCGATCAGCATCGATCCGGAAAAGCTGCTGGAGCTGCAGGCAGGCGAGAGCCTTGGCCCTGGCTCCGACCAGCTCGACAATCTCGACTTCCCGATCAATCCCGAACGCGTCGCCCCGGTGCTGCGGCGGTTGATCTCGCCGACGCGCACACGCGCCCGCATCTATGACCGCGACGCCAATCTGCTGCTCGATTCGCGCCATCTCTATTCGCGTGGCCAGATCCTGCGCTACGACCTGCCGCCGGTCGACGATGAGCAGCCGGGCCTTGTCGAGCGTGTCGAAAAGTTCGTCTTCGATTTCTTCCGCAACAAGGACCTGCCGGTCTATCGCGAACAGCCGGGCGGCAACGGCGCGGCGTTTCCGGAAGTGGTCAAGGCGCTGACCGGCAGCCCCTCGACCATCGTGCGCATCAGCGAGCAGGGCGAGCAGATCGTCTCCGTCGCGGTGCCGATCCAGCGTTTCCGTGCCGTGCTCGGCGTCCTGATGCTGTCGACGGAAGGCGGCGACATCGACAAGATCGTCGCCGCCGAGCGCAAGGCGATCCTGCGCGTCTTCGGCATCGCGGCGCTTGTCACCGCCATCCTGTCGATGCTGCTCGCCTCCACGATCGCCAATCCGCTGCGCCGGCTGTCGGCTGCCGCGGTCAGGGTGCGGCGCGGGGTGAAGAGCCGCGAGGAGATCCCCGATTTCTCCGACCGCCAGGACGAGATCGGCAATCTGTCGATCGCCGTCCGCGATATGACCAACGCGCTCTATGCCCGCATCGAAGCGATCGAGAGCTTCGCCGCCGACGTCTCGCATGAGCTGAAGAACCCGTTGACGTCGCTGCGCAGCGCCGTGGAAACGCTGCCCTTGGCGAAGAACGAGAATTCGCGCGCGCGGCTGATGGAGATCATCCAGCACGATGTCCGCCGCCTCGACCGGCTGATCACCGACATTTCCGACGCGTCGCGCCTCGATGCCGAGCTCGCGCGCGAGGATGCGGGAACGGTCGACCTGAAGACCTTCGTCACCGATCTTATCGCGGTTTCGCGCGAAACGACGCGCAACAAGAAGGCGGTCGAGATCGAGCTCAAGGTGGCCAAGCTGCCGCAAGGCGTCAAAGGCTATGTCGTCGTCGGCCATGATCTGAGGATCGGCCAGGTGATCACCAACCTGATCGAGAATGCCCGCTCCTTCGTTCCCGATGAGCATGGCCACATCACCGTCTCGCTGGCGCGCGCCGGCAAGCTCAACATCATCACCGTCGACGACAACGGACCGGGCATCCGGGCCGACAACATCGACCGCATCTTCGAGCGCTTCTACACCGACCGTCCGGCCGGCGAAGCCTTCGGCCAGAATTCGGGCCTCGGTCTGTCGATCAGCCGCCAGATCGTCGAGGCGCATGGCGGCACGCTGACGGCCGAGAACATCCCCGGCACCAAGCCCGGCGAGATCAAGGGCGCGCGCTTCGTGGTAACGCTACCGGCCGAAGGTTGATCGCTGACGCAGTCATGCCAGAACCTGCCGCAAAGCCTGAAAACATCCACGGAACCGCGATCCTGATCGGCGAGCGCGGCGTCCTTATCACCGGAGCGTCCGGCGCCGGCAAGACAACTCTGGCGCTGACGCTGATCGACCATTGCCGCGCGCGCGGGCTGTTTTCGCGGCTGATCGGCGACGACAGGCTCCTTGCCACGGCCCATGCCGGGCGGCTGGTCTGCCGCGTGCCGGCGACGATTGCCGGCCTCGCCGAGGTGCCGGGGTTCATTCCACGCCCGCTGCCGTTCGAGCCGGGCGGGGTGATCGACCTCAATGTGCGGCTGGTGCCGCAGGCCGAGATGGCCCGTTTCCAGGAAGAAATCCGTGAGCCGGTCGCGGGCTGCCCGGTGCCGCGCGTGGACCTTGCCGAGCGCAACGCCGCCACCGCGTTGCCGGCCGTCATGGCGCGGCTCTCCATCGCGCCTTTTCTGTGATCCGCTTCCGCTTTTTTGCTGCAATGCGTCAAAATGGCCAGGGCTTGCGCAATTTTGGGCTTGTCAACGCGCCGCGCGTCGACAAGATAGCGCTCCCGCCGCCTGCAATGGCTGGCGAGCATAAAATGCGCCTGTGAAGCGGCGATGACGGGAGCCACCAAAGAATGATCGGACTCGTGCTCGTGACGCACGGTCAGCTGGCCACGGAGTTCCGACATGCCGTGGAACATGTCGTCGGGCCACAAGACAATTTCGAAACCGTGGCGATCGGCGCCGATGACGATATGGAGCAGCGCCGCCGCGACATCGTCGACGCGGTGGCGCGCGTCGACAGCGGAGCCGGCGTGATCGTGCTCACCGACATGTTCGGCGGCACGCCCTCCAACCTTGCCATTTCGGTGATGGAATCCGGCCGCACCGAGGTCATCGCCGGCATGAACCTGCCGATGCTGATCAAGCTTTCCTCGATCCGCAAGGGCGACAACATGGCCGCCGCGCTCGACGAGGCGCAGGCCGCCGGGCGCAAATACATCAACGTTGCCAGCCAGCTCCTGAGCAGCAAATGAACGCGCTGTCGCCGGAACAAGACCACGTCGCGCGGGATTTTCCGATCGTCAACCAGCGCGGCCTGCATGCGCGCGCCTCGGCGAAATTCGTCCAGGTCGCCAGCGGCTTCGACGCCGCCATCCATGTCGAGAAGGACGGTGTCAAGGTCGGCGGCACCTCGATCATGGGCCTGATGATGCTGGCGGCAAGCCCAGG
>NZ_RZOI01000399.1:0-5583 GCF_004022645.1 Mesorhizobium sp. M4A.F.Ca.ET.020.02.1.1
CTGAGCGCACCCGATATTCACGTCCCTTTCAGTCCTGCCCTCGAGAAGGGCTTCTTCCCGACCAAGGACCATGTCATTGCCGCCGTACGGCGGTTGCTCTAACATTCTCAAAGATTCCAGCAGAGTGGAAGCATAGTGCGAGTGGCGGATGCAGGCAATCAGGATGAGTTTCCGCAGATCCCGGTTTGCCGAAGGCGCCCAGGGGTACGCGTCAATGCTCACAATCATCAGCAGAGTAAAGGCGATGTCCATACCAAGTTCATCCAGTTGCGGAGGAACAGTTTAGTCGCCCACCGCGATCACCGTGATGACGATCCGACACCCCGCCGCAACAGCGATTAAGCTGCGCATCCACCTTTCGGTGACGAGGCCAAGCAGATCGCGGAGTTGCTGTTCCGATAGAGTGGCTTCATAGCAGGGGGAGGGTTGCATGGGGAATCGGCTTTCAGGCAAAGTCGCCATCGTAACCGGAGGCAACCGAGGCATAGGGCGGGCGATTGCCGAGCGGCTTGCTGAGGAGGAGGCAATTGTTGTCGTCGGCGACTTGATTGGCGAGCACTCGCCGCCCGCCAGCAGCCACCAGAGGCTCGCTTTCCTACCTCTTGATGTCACGAAGGAGGCTTCGGTTCGTGCATTCGTTGATGAGGTTGTTCAGAATTTTGGCAGGATTGATATCCTGGTCAAAAATGCTCGATCCCGACCCTCACACGACGCCAAGATCGTATCCGTATGCGCGCGGCATGAGCGTGCGCGGGATACTTGGCCCCCAATTTGGCCTCGAAGTCCTCGAGGCATGGCTCCGCTCCGGGGCTGGGCGCCGCGCGGCCAGCGCCTAAAAGGTGCCGCATCGGCGCCGGAAGACCATGACCTTCGCCAGACATAGCCGAAGGGCACGGAGATGCGCAGTTCCCCGCGCTGTGCCTTGGCGGGGGCGGCCTCGTACATGCGGGCACGCAGCACGCCGAGCTCGAACTTGCTGATGCTGCCCTTCATACCGAGCAGCAGGCGGTCGTTCGGAAATCCCGGATCATAGACTCTGTCCAGATCGATCACGCGGGCATCGACTTCGCCGCACAACTCGAGCAGCCGATGCCAGTCCGGCCCGTTGCGCGACAGGCGGGACGCCTCCAGGTAAAGCACGGCGCCCACATGGCCGGTGCACAGATCGTCGACCAGGCGCTCGAAACCGGTGCGCTCGACAGCCCCGCTTGCGGTTCGTACCAGATCCTCGTCGATCACCTCTACCTTGCGGAATCCCCAGCGCCGCGCGACGTCGACAAGCTCATATTGCCGACGCTGGCTCTCAAGGTTGAGCTGGACCTGCGCCTGAGTGGACTGACGCACATAGACGACGGCCTTGCGCTTGAGGACGGCAGTCGGAATCAGATTACCGCTCGTCATCGCAGCTCTCCTCCTCCGTTGCCACGCCGGCGGCGGCCATCAGTACGTTGGCGAGCCGGGCGATCACTATCGTCCGTTGCGCTGAACTCAGCCCGTTCAGCTTCTGCGAGTCGAGCGGCAAGCTGAGTTGGCGAACGACCACGAGAGATCGTGTCGGGGGTGGCAGAGTTCTCATGTTGCGCCTCCGCGATGGTGAAACTATCCGGAGAGCCTCGCCGGAAACGGCGTTCGATCAAGAGCTTGTGAAGCTCAAGCAGCGCAGCAAGCGATACGCGCGGGGAGCCCAGGTCCATCGCCGCGCAAGCCACGGGATCGATCATCCAGGCGGGAGCGGTAATGACATGCCCGGGCGCAACGACGAGATGAATGATCCGGCCGTTGGCGCGCTCTTCGCTGTTCTCGTAGCGAAGCCGACGTCCGAAATACGGGTGCCAAGGATAATGGACTTCGACCTCCTGCCCAACATGGGCAGAATGACCCCGTGATGGCTCTCGGAAGAAAGTCCTGGCTGTTCTGCGGTTCCGATCGCGGCGGACAGCGCGCGGCCATTCTCTACAGCCTGATCGTCAGCGCCAAGATGAACGATATCGACCCGCAGGCCTGGCTCGCCGACGTCCTCGCCCGACCGCCCGCCTATCCGGCCCATCGGATCGATGATTTGCTGCCGTGGAATTGGAGATCCGCAAAATTGCGGACCCAACCAGCGGCGGCCTGATCATGCAGCGCAATAAGGTGCATCACGTCTACACCGTCGAACGTGTCGCCAGGGACCTCGGCGTCAGCGAAGCGCTCATCCACGACCTGACCCTCGGTCTCGAGTCCGAGGACGGCGTCATCTGGGTGTACGGCGCCAAGGATGACGACGGGATCTTGGCCTTCACCGATGAAGGCTTCGAGGAGATCAAACTCCTCCTCGAAGAATATCATCGCGTCTCCCCATCGAAAGCTTGACCCCAGCGCTCCGGTGCTCAGGTTCTCATGGCCACCAGATACGCACGTCTGCGGTCTTCACCGGGCTTCACCGGATGCGTGCACCGCACGACCAAGGCGAGGCATCTGATGTGATCGACGAGAGCCTTTTTGATAAATCTGCGCTATTTGCGCGGCGACAAACAAGGTGAGACTCAGCGTCAATCAGGATGAGACTCTGCGGTGGGGGTGTGACGTAGGGGAGGGCATAGCCCGACCGGAGTTGCACCCCCACCGCGGCGCAAATTTTCGGCGTCTGTGATCGCGGTCGGCCCGGTAGGTGGTGATTTTCTGGATGGAGAATCACCTTTGTGCCGGGTCGCCAGCTAACCGATCATCAGACGAAGCTATTTATGAAGTACCGACGAAATCACTCAATCGAAGTCGCCGCCGCGAAGGCGTCGATCAGCCGGGCGACAGCCTACCGCATCGAGCACGATCCCCGACTTTCCTCGCAGAAGAAGCAGCCCCGTGAGCGCCGTCGCCCCGATCCGCTCGAGCATATCTTTGACGCCGAAGTCGTTCCGCTTCTCGAGGCTACTCCCGGGATCCGGGCGGTCGCGGTATGACGAGATGCTGCGGCGGCATCCGGAGTTGTCCGAAGGCATTCGCCGCACGCTTGAGCGGCGCATCCGAGCATGGCGAGCCGTTCACGGTCAGGAACAGGAGGTGATCTTCGGCCAGACCCATGAACCCGGCCGGCTGGGGCTTTCGGATTTTACCGACATGAGCAAGCTCGGCGTGACGATCGCCGGTCAGCCGCTCGATCATCTGCTCTATCACTTCCGGCTCGTCTGGTCGGGCTTCGAGCACACCCATGTCATCCTTGGCGGCGAGAGCTTCGTCGCTCTGGCGGAAGGCCTGCAGAACGCGCTGTGGTCGGTCGGCGGCGCGCCGCTCTATCATCGCAGCGACAGCCTGTCGGCGGCCTTCCGCAGCCTCGATGCGGATGCCAAGGCCGATCTCACGCATCGCTATGAGGAACTGTGCGCCCATTACCGGGTGACCCCGACCCGCAACAACAAGGGCGTTGCGCATGAGAACGGCTCGATCGAAAGCTCCCATGGCCATCTCAAGAACGTCGTCCGCGACGCTCTGCTGATGCTAGGCGCCAGGGACTTCGACGATCTCGGCACCTATCGCGCCTTCATCGATGAGATCGTCAGCCGCCGCAATGCCGCACTCGGCAAGCGCATCGACGCCGAGCGCCCTCATTTGCAGGAGCTTCCCGAACGCCGCACTACGGACTTCGAGGAGGTGGCTGTCACCGTGTCGCGCACCGGCGGCTTCACCTTGCGCAAGCTCTTCTACACCGTGCCATCCCGCTTGATTGGCCACAAACTGCGCGTGCGTCTCTTCAACGATCGTCTCGAGGTCTTCATCGGCGGGACGCATCTGATGACCTTGCCTCGTGGGCGCAGCCATGCCGATGGACGGCACGATCAGGTCGTCAATTATCGGCACTCATTAATTCCCTGCGCAAGAAGCCGATGGCGCTCCTCAATCTCGTCTACCGGGACAAGCTCTTCCCGCGGCAGGAATATCGCAGGGCCTTCGACATGCTCATCGACAAACTGCCCGACAGACAGGCCTGCAAGATCACGGTCGAAATGCTGGCGCTGGCTCAGGATCGCCGCTGCGAGCGTGAACTGGCCGAGGAACTCGGCAGAACGCTCGATGCCGGTGAACTGCCTGACCTGACCGCCTTGCGTGCGCTCTTCGGTCCAGACCCAGCATGCCTGCCGACCATCAACGTGCATCTGGCATCCCTCAGTGGCTATGAGGCCCTGATCGGTGCGGCCTATACGGGAGAGGTCGCATGAAGAAGAGCACTCATGGCATCGACGAAGCCCGGCTCGGCATTATGCTCAATGAGCTCCGGCTACCGACGATCAAGACACTCTGGCCGCAATTTGCCGAGCAGGCCGATCGGGAGGGATGGCCCGCCGCCCGCTTCCTCAGGCCATCGCCGAGCATGAGCTGGCCGAGCGCGACCACCGCAGGATCGAAAGGCATCTTGCCGAGGCCCATCTGCCGCCTGGAAAGACCCTCAACAGCTTCATCTTCGACGCCGTGCCGATGGTCTCCAAGGCCCAGGTCATGGCGATCGCCGCCGGTTGGCTCGCCAAGGTGGCCAATATCGCCGCCCAGCGGCGGCAAGAGCCATCTCGCCGCAGCCATCGGCCTCGCACTGATCGAGAACGGCTGGCGGGTGCTGTTCACCCGCCGATCTCGTCCAGAAGCTGCAGGTCGCCCGCCGCGAACTCCAGCTCGAAACCGCCATCGACAAGCTCGACAAGTTCGATCTGCTCATCCTCGACGATCTGGCCTACGTCACCAAGGACCAGGCCGAAACCAGCGTGCTCTTCGAACTCATCACCGCACGCTATGAGCGACGATCCATTATCATCACCGCGAACCAGCCCTTCGGTGAATGAAACGGGGTCTTTCCAGATCCTGCCCTGACGCTCGCCGCGGTGGACCGCCTCGTTCATCACGCAACGATCTTCGAGATGAAAGTCGAGAGCTACAGAAGACGGTCCGCGCTTCAGGAAAACGCCAAAGAGGACGACCGGCTCCCTTCGCGACAATCCAAAACACACCCCAGTTTGTCGCGCAGCGGCAATCAGAAAACGATGAAAACCTTGCCAGCGACAATCAACATGGTAACGTCCTTATGACCGCGACATCCAGATTGTCGCTACCGTCTCATCCAGATTGTCGCGCCAACTTCGGTCGCACGCTCAAGACCCTCAAAGGCCTCACACCCTATGAGTTCATCTGCAAGGTTTGGGCCGCACAGCCCGAACGCTTCAAGCTCAATCCGCTCCAGCAAATCTGGGACCAAACATCTAGCCCAGGAGACGCTCTTCGAAAGGATAGGTTGACAGCAATTCGAACCCATCGCGAGTTACAAGCACCTGTTCCTCAAGCTTAACCCCGTCACGTTCCCCGACAGCGCCAATGTAAGATTCAACACAAACGACCATTCCGGCCTCAAGCGTGGCATCATACGCGATCGGACCTCTGAAGATTGGTTTAACCTGCGGGTATTCATCGCACATTCCTACGCCGTGAATTACGCAGGTGTATGCCTGCTCGTGGAACTCCTCGGGTACCGGCCAGGCCTCGGCCTGCAGGTCCTTCATGCTGAGCCCAGCGCGGATAAGCTTCATGTTGGTGTGCAACTCATCGTAGGCGTATCGGTAGAGC
>NZ_RZOI01000039.1:0-18708 GCF_004022645.1 Mesorhizobium sp. M4A.F.Ca.ET.020.02.1.1
GTGCCTGGCACCCTGTAGATTGGCGCGAAGCGCACCGTCAGGCGCGCCACATTGCCGAGATGGTCCGGGAGCCGTGCTTCGGCGCGTGTCGTGGGATTGAATTCGTCCACGCGGGGCGTGCGGTATTTTGCGTCGCGTCCGGACGCGGCGGCGGCGAAGCGCTTGAGCGCTGCCTTCTCACCCGCCGTGCCGCCGCCGGCCAGTGCAATCTCGAAAGGCGGCAGGAACGGAACGTCCTCCGTCAGGAACCGGTCTTCGGCCAATTCGCCGATGTCGAGTACGAGGAATGCGCCGCAACGATCGCGTATCCTCTTCGCCATCAGCCGCGCAACCTCGCCGGCGAAGCCGGCATTGGCCACGATCAGATAGGACGCACTGGCGGAAACAACATCGAGTGCCGCATCCTGCTGCGAGCCGACATGGACGCAGAGAAAGGGCAGCGGCCGATCGATGTGCAAACGGTCGCCGTCGCCGAACTCGCGGCGGATCGGCTTACCGTCCCGGAAAAGTGCGTCGAGGTCCGATTCGATTGTCGCCAACGGAGAGGCAGCCTGGACCAGCTTCGGTTTCATGTCATGCCCCGCAGCGCTGCCTCGAGCACGGGCACCGTCGACGCAAGCATGGCGCGCAGTCGTTCGATTGCCGCCCAGTCGGGCTCGCCGCTCCATTCGTCCATGAAAATCTTCTTGAACTCGACCGCGATGGCACACCCCGTCTCGGGGAAATTGGCATGGACGAAGCGGGTCTGTTCGCCCTTGCCCTGGAAAGACACATTTTCGCGCACGTCGATCGGGTCACCATGGAAACGATGGCCGCGCAGCGTTTCCACAAAGGCGTCGACGACCGGCGCCCAGCGCGTGCGGTCCATCGAGAATGTGCCGATGTTGATGTCAGGCGCGACATCTTGCGGCGCAGCCGCTGCCTTCGGCCCTTCGCGTCGGTGGTTGTAGCTGTGGACGTCGACCAGGACGAACTTGCCGTAACGTTTCTCGACATCGGAAAGGACACGCTTGAGTTCGCCGTAGAACGCGTCGTGAAAGGCAACGGACTCGTCGACAATGTGCTCGGCAGGCGGCTCTCGCCATACGTTCAGACCCCAGGACTGATCCGCCGACCGATAGACCGCAGCCGCGCGCGCGCGGTTCAGATCGACTTGGAAGCGCGATCGATGAACAATGATCTGGGTTGGGAAATCGGCGATAAAGTGCTCGGTGAAGGGGTCTTCCTCCCTCCGGCGGTCCGAGTTGGAAATGCACAGGAGCGATTGGCAGGTCGGCCCGACGTCGGAGCCGCTGTGGATCGCCGTGCCAATGACGGGGGAATCACCGAGCTTGATTGTCCAGCCTGCCGGCCCGCCCCGATTGGTATTGAACGTTGGCTTGTTCACGATCCACCGAAATGCACGGAGAGGGCGGACGGTTCCAGTCCGTCACACCAGCATAGCGGGTTGACGCTTGCGACCAGAACCACATTGTCTCGCAGGCGTTGTCGGCCTGTGCCTCTCGCCTGGGGGCTGGCGTCGTCGCAAGCAGGCGATCGTTCGACAGGGACCGGCGCCTATCTGGCGGTTCTGGTCGCGCTGACCCTCCTCCTGCCGAAACGGCGCCAAAAGGTCACGAAGAAATCCGGAACCGGATCAGATACCAGAGCGCCTTCATCCCGTCGCGCCAGCCAATCTTCTTGCCCTCGTCATAGGTCCGGCCATAGTAGCTGATGCCGACCTCATAGATGCGCAAGCGGCGCGCGCGTGCGATCTGGGCGCTCAACTGGATTTCACAGCCAAAGTCGTCGCAGGTGAGACGCAGGCGGTCTTTGACCTCACGTGTGAACATCTTGTAGCAGCATTCGATGTCGGTGAGCGTCTGGTTGTAGAGCAGGTTGAACATCAGCGAGATGAACCTGTTCGCCAGATAGTGGTGGAAATAGAGTGACCGATGCGGCCGGCCATAGAAGCGCGAGCCGTAAACCACGTCAGCAACCTTACGCCCGGTGATCAGGTCGTACATCACGGTCCAGTCCGCGGGGTCGTATTCGAGGTCCGCGTCTTGAATGACGATGACATCCCCGCTGGCGGCCGCGAGCCCGCTCCTCACTGCGGCGCCCTTTCCCCTGTTGCGCTCCTGGTAGTGCGGTCGCACGGTAACTCGAGCATCCGCCGCATCGTCGGTGAAGACTAGATCTCCGTTGGCACCGACCACCATGCCGGAGGCCGAGCGAGGCCCGTCTGGAAAATTCCTTCGCAGCAGCTCGCGGGTCCCATCGGTCGATCCGTCATCGACGACGATGATTTCCTTCTCGATGCCGGGAAGCGCGCTGCTGATGACGGACAGCACGCTTGGCAGCGTCGCAACTTCGTTGAAGACAGGAACGATTACGGAAAGCATTGGGAGGGGCGGGCCTAGGCAAGAAGCGCTGCTGCGAGCATCAGCAGTCCGATGATCGCAAAGAACGTTCGATACTGTCCCTGAAGCCGGATCAGGCTTTCGTAGGTGAGGCCCTCGCGCAAGGCCCGCAACGATGCCAGGACATGCAAGGGGTAGAGGGCCGCGGCCAGAACGAGCACGAGGGGTACAAGGCCCAACAGCGCGAGCGCAACCAGAAGGGCATAGGCCACCGTGAACAGGGCAAGCCCGGCAAAGAAGCTCTGCCTCTTGCCGAAAGCCACGGCGTTCGTGCGGATCCCGTTGAGGTCGTCACTCTCGTGATCGCGCGTTTCATGCGTGAAATGGCCTGCGGTGAACACCAGCCCGAAGAAGCAGCTGATGGCCAAGCCGCGTGCGTCGATCGCCGTGAAGGTTGCGTAGCCGAGCAGAAAGTGCAGCGCCCCGCCGGCAAGATGAAGCGCCGAGCTGAACAAAGGCGCGCCCTTGAGGTGAACGGGAGGGGCGGAGTAGAGCGCGCTGAGGCCGGCAATCGCTAGCCCGAGCAGGAGAGTGTTCTGGCCGACCAATCCGAACAGCAGGAGGCTGAGCGCCAGAAGCGACAGCGCCAGGCAGCCGATTTCGGTGCGGGTCAACCCTCTGGCGGCAAAAGTCCCGGAGGCACGCCGGGGGTTGTTGAGGTCGCCATCGATTCCCGACCAGTCGTTGAACACAAAGACATGCGCGACCAGACAGAAATTGCCGCTCATGAGAGCGGCGATCTCCAGCAGGTTGCCGCTTGTCAGGGTGCCGATCGATAGGATCGCCCCAAGCAGCGGCGCGCCTTGAAGCGCCAGCACTTCATCGAAGCGGACGCAGGACAACAGCCGATATGCGGACAATCCTGGCCGAGGACGCGTCGCAATGGCCGTTTCGATTGGAATTCGTGTCACTTTTCACCGCATCGCTGCTGGAGACTGTCGGAGCGGCAGCCAGCCTTGGTCTGCCTGAATCGGTTTTCGAAATCGAGCCTCAGCCACAATGCATATCCTAGCTCTTGCGACCAGTAGAATCGCCGCACCGAGGCGGTCAGATCATTATGATAGAAGAGCGGAGGGGTGCTCCTGAGCAAGGAAAAATCATCGGCGGCGATCTTGTCCAGAAGTTCTGTTGCCTCGTGGTGGGTGTCGGCCGTGGCCGCGCCGTCCTCCGTCAACTGCAGAAGCTCAATGGCTCTGACCCAAATCTCTTGCCCGGGAACTGTCGTGCGCAGGCGCGACGATGGCAGCTGTAGCGGGCAGCCGGCCTTGCGCAGATCGGCGAGCCGCAGGATGAGCAAAGGCGGGGCATCGGCGTAGTACACCCAGACGTCGCCATCGGCTGCTTTCCGGGTCATGGCCTCGCACAGTGCTTTTGCCGCGGGTGGGTCTTCCTTGGCGAGCAGCATGAACACATGCATCTGGATGCCGAGATCGGCTGGGTTTGGATCCCTCCCCGGGTCGAGGCATTGATAGCGCTCCGTCGGCGCGAGCCAGGTCCTGTAGAGACCGTCGGCCCTGCGATATTGCGCAAGGGTGGCGAGCGCCGGGGCCAGCAGCATCCTGTCCGTGCTCGGCGCTACGCGCCAGACGAGTGCCGTGTCGTCGGCGTCCGGTGTTATGGCGCAGCCCAGCGTGCCGATCGTCGGCGCATCGGGTCGTCCGTGATAGCGGACCAGGCCTCCGGGTTCGATCTGGTCCGTCAGATATCGCCGCGCCCGCATCAGCATGTCCGGCACGCCGGCCTCGTTCGCCATGGGCGAAAGGACGTCAACCATGACGGCGTTGAGGTAGGTGTTCAGTTCCTGGCGCGTCTGCTCGAAGGCGGTGCCACTGGTGAAATCCGTCAGCCAGTAGCCGGGCGCCTGTTGTCTCTCGGCAAGTGCCTGAACCGCGCGTTGCTCGGTAGTCGGCGGCGGTGCCAGGGTGAACTTGCGCTCCATGATGAGCCGCGGCTCGCCGCCTTGCCACGGATGCACCAGGATGCTCACCACATGGTCGCCCGGCGCGAGCTTGCTGGCGGGAAACGAGATTCGCCAGCCGGCGGCATTCGTCGAGCCGAGTGCCTGACTGACGTCGGGACGATCGAAGAACGCGTTTGTGCCGGCTATGCCTTGGCCGTCGACCATGGCGTTGACATCGACCGGAGTCGTCGCATCAGCGAGCGCCCATCCGACGATCTCGAGCTGGCGCTCGGTCGCCTGGCCTCCCGTCGCCGACGCCTCGATGACCCTGATCTCGTCCAGATAGCCGCGCATCCGGGTCAGGAGGTCCATGGGCGCGGGCGGATGCTTCAGCTCGGCGATAAAGGGAGCGTTGTTGATGTCCCATGCTGGCCGCATTCTGTCGGGACCGCGCGCCGCCACCACGTGCGCATCCGCCACGCCGAGGTACCAGAACGCGCCGACGACCTCGATCGCGACCGCCGCCAATGCGGCTGCTGCAAACACAACCCGGCCCGCTCGCGACAATGCCGCCAGCACGGGCGGCAGCATCCAGACAAGCATCGGCACCATATCCGTGAGCCAGCGCGGCCCAAAGGACATGCCCTGGCGCCAGTCTATCATGCTGTAGAAGATCACCTGGACGACCATGGCGCAGCCTATCGCGATGGTCAGGCCGCGCATCTTCCGGTCTCGCAGCACCTGGCGCAGGAAGCAGGGTACAAACAGCAGGAAAGGCGAAAAGACGAAGAGCCCGTGCGTGGGGCTGAACAGGAGGCCGGCAATGCCGCCCAGAACGCCGTCACTGTACTTGTCCGGCGGATCGATCAAGGCGTAGGCACCGGCGATATTGCCGACGAAAGGGAGATTGTAGGCGACCACCAGGCCCACTGGGATCAGCCCTGCGGCCACGTAGAGGGGGATTTTGCGTCCCGCCCACCAAAGTCCATAGAGGCCGAGGCCCGCCGCCAGAATGGCATCGGGTTGGCGGTTGACGGCAATGAGCGCGCAGAGAAAACCCGTTGCCGCGGCGCGGAGCGCGGTGACCGGCCCGGTCAGCAACAGCATGGTCGCGATGACAAGGAGCTGAGCCAGCCCATGCATCCAGAGCGCCTGGCTGCTGATGACCCATGTTGTCGTGCCGAAAGCATAGATGGCAGTGAGAAAAACGGCGGCCCGCGGCTCGCAGCGGCGCCGCAGCAGCAGATAGAAAAGCATGACCGAGCCCGCGGCCATGAGCGAGGCGCAGAGCTTCTCCATGACCCGGGCAACCTTGTCGAACAGCAGCGGTTCCCAGCCCCTGGCCGAGAGGAAATGAACGGCCGGAAGGTACAGCGGAGCGACAACGACAGGGACGGCAACCGGGTATAGGGAGACCAGGTGGCCGCCGGGCCCCTTCAGCATCCAGGCCGCGGTCTCGACTTGCCCTTGAGCCTCCGGCGGCTTGCGCCCCTGGGCGACCTCCCTGGCGATGGAATCCAGCACCACCTGGTGGTCGCGCAGGATCGAGAACGGCATATATCGCGCCGCATAGGTATCGGCGGCCGGGATCGACCGCAGGTTTGCGTTGTAGACGACAAAGGCGAAAAGCCCGATCAGGACCGCGATCGCGACATCCCGAAAGGCGCTTCGGCGCGATATCCGCGATTGTCGTTCTTGCCCCGCTGCATGGGCCGTGTCGGTCGGCAATACCCTGAACCCCATGCGACTTTTCAGGGACCCTATAGTGTCGCCGCGGTCGGCTTCAACGGATATGCCTATGCTTCAACAGAATTGTCCGCTTGCCGTAGCTCGCTTCAGTCGTCCAATCCGGCCTTTCGAAGCGCGTCGAACAGGTGGTCGAAATCCGCCTGGTCCTGATATTCGAAAGCTCCATGCCAATAGGGCTCCCAGTTGGCGAGCTTGCGGCCGGGAAAGACCGCCATGTCTTGTTCCGCAACGCGCAGGAAATGCTCCAGCGTCGATCTGGCTTCCTGCAAAAGGCCGGCTTGGGCATAGCTGGCTGCAAGCCAGCCGTGCACTTCATTGATGGGATTGCGGGCCTGCTTGAGTGCGGTGATCGCCTCCTGATAGCGGCGGGCTGTGAAACAGACGATCCCCATGTCCCATGGCACCCAACGCGTATCGAACGGATTGAGCCGTCTCCCCAGCTCGATTTGAGCGATGCCGCTCTCAGCGTTGCCGGTCGCGGCAAGGAACATGCCGTAGTAGCGCCGCGCCAGGAAATCGTTGGGATTGAGAGCCACGCCGGCTAGGATTTCTGTATGAGCCTGGTCGAATTCCCGTCTGAACAGGTGCACTATGCCAAGCAATGTATGGGCAAAGCTGTCGGTTTCATCGAGCAGAACGGCGCGCTGCGCATAGTCGAAAGCTCTTTGAAGCGACGCGCCGGAGTCACGGGTCCATTTGGCCATGTATTCATAGAAGAGGCACCATGCGGCATGAGTGCATGCCGCAGCGCTCTTGGGATCCAGCGTCGCCGCGCGCTCGGCGAATTCGCGAGCCTGCGCATTCTCGCTTCGCGTATAGTTAAGCGTCAGGAACTTGGCGCGCAGCACTAGGTCATAGGCCCGCAGCGTGTCCGGGCTCATACGCTCGACCCGGTCCCGGCTCGCCACGTCCACCCGCCCGCAGACGGCCGCGGCCACGGACCTCGCGACGTCATCCTGAACGGCAAAGATATCGACAAGCTCCCGGTCGTACTTTTCCGCCCATAGCTGGGTGCCACGACCAGCATCCACCAGTTGCGCGCTGATGCGCACCCTGTCGCCCACCCGGCGGAAACTGCCCTCGACCACATAGGCCACGCCCAATTCCCGCGCGATTTCCTGCACCTTGACCGGCCGGCCCTTGAACGCAAACGAAGAGTGTCGCGCGATCACGAACAGCGACCTGAACCGCGACAGCTCGGTGATGATGTCCTCGGAGATGCCATCGCTGAAATACTGTTGGTCGGCATCGCCGCTGAGATTCTCGAAGGGCAGCACGGCAACCGCCGGCCTCTCGGGGAGCGGCATCTCCGCAGTCGAAGGCAAGACAGGGCTGACAGCAGAAACGGGCTCCTCAGCGGCGCGATCCCGGATGGCTTCGTAGAGGCGAATTGTCTCTGGCGCCGGCTTGACTCCGAGCTCCGCGCGAAGGCGATCGCGCAGTCCTTGGTACCGCCTCAACGCCTGAACGGTTTGGCCCGCCTCGGCCTCTGCCTGCATGATTGCCCGGCTGGCCGCTTCGTTGAGAGGATCAAGCAGGTGGAGTCGCCGCGCGGCCTCCGCGGCAAAACCCAATTCGCCGTTGGCGATCGAATCGGCAATGGCTCTCGTCAGCGCAGCTTCGAGAAGATGTCGGAGGCGCCGTCGCTCGAGAAGCAGCCAATCCTCGAACGGGGGACTTCGGACGCTGACATCCTCGATGATTTCTCCGCGGTAGAGCGCAGCCGCGGCATGGAGCGACTGCGGCGTTCCTTCGCGCAAAAGCCGCTCGAACGTCGCGACGTCCGTCTTCACCGCGGCGGGATCGAGCTTCACCGTTCGCCGGTCCGCAACGATCGGAGATGCCGCCGATGCCTGCAGGCCGTGCCGGACGCGCGTTAGGGCGTGTTTCAAGCTGTCGCGGGCCTGCTGATCTCCTCGGTCGCACCATAACAGGTTTGCCAGCTTGTCTCGCGTGTGGTTCGTGCCAGGCGATAGCGCCAGGAACGCAAGCAGGGCACGGTCTTTCTGGCCCGGCAGGTCGATATCCTGGCCGGTCGCAAGCTTTAGCCCGAAGTCTCCGAACAACGTGATTTCTACGGCCACGACGCCCACCAGCCAGCTGGGTCGCTGTCATCCAAACCCTTGGCTCCACAATTAACGCGCAATTCCCGGGAGGCACAACGGATACCGATCGAATCCCGCTGGCTTCCCGCTGGCTGCCACGGATGCATCCCTGCACGGCGATACAAGAGGTTTGAAGGCGCGCGATGATTTGGGGCGAACGACAATGACGGCTGCGGTTGAAAGTCTTCCAAAGGATCACCGACAGATTGGCCGGGCCTTGGCCCCGCTTCGCCATCGCCAATCCATTGGCACGGCCATGGTCATCTTATCGTCGGTTGCGATAGCCGTCGTGCCGAGCTTCGCCAGGCTGGCCTACGACGGGGGCAGCAACGTCATGTCCGTCATAACGCTGCGATGCCTGTTAACCGTCGGAATGACCTGGATCTTGATGGTCTCGCTCGGCCAAACCCTTTGGATAGTCCGAAAATCTTTGATCGTCAGCTGCGTTGCCGGCGTGTCCTACGCCGTCATGCTGTTCGGATTTCTGGGAGCGGTCAAATACATCCCCGTCAACATGGTCATCCTGATCTATTTTTCGCACCCTCTGCTGGTAGGGGTTGCCGCGGCGCTGCTCGGCGACGGGGCGATGAACATGAGAATGATGATGGCGTTCACAGCGGCATTCGCGGGCTTGGGCCTGGCCATTGGTTTCTCGCTCAGCGCCTTGAATGCCACGGGGCTTTGCCTTGCCGCTCTCGGAGCGGTCACCTGCGTGTTCGTTATTGTTGGAAGCGCCCGCGCCATGAGACAGGCCGGCGGCCTGGCTGTGGCTTTCTATATGATGGTGTCGGCAACGATAACGCTGGCGCTGCTGTTTCCGTTCATGAGTGTATTCGCGTTGCCGCAGACTGTTGCGGGGTGGGTCGGGTTTGCAGGTGTCGCGATCGGTTCCACCATCGGAACGTTGGCTTTCCTTTGCGCGTTCCCGATTGTCGGCTCTGTGCGCGCCACGATGATCAGCAATGTCGAGCCCCTGCTCGGCATAGTCTTTGCCGTCCTGGTTCTCGGCGAGACGATATCGGCGATGCAGATGAGCGGCATTGCCATGGTGCTCGCCGCTGTCATTTCAACTGGGCCGATAGGAACGAAACCCGATGGCACGGATGGGGACAAGTCGGTTGATCGCGGGTCAGATCGCCAGTCGCCAGAAGCAGACATCCGGTCGGACACGACGCTTCTCAGTTCGCCAGCACAGCTTCACCAAGCCCACGGATGATTTTCGCCAACTCCACGCATTCGTCATGCCGCGCCTTGTTGCGGCGCCAGGCGAGGCAGATCATGCGCAGCGGCATCGGTTCCTGGAACGGGACGATCTTGAGGTCGGGGATGGTGCCGGCCGGCCGCATCGCCATCTCCGGCACGAGCGTCACGCCCAGTCCATGCGCCACCATCTGCAGCAGCGTCGTCAGGCTGGTGGCGCCGTAGCTTGCCATCGCCACCGGACGGACATTGCCGCACACGGCCAGCGCCTGCTCGCGCAGACAATGGCCTTCCTCCAGCAGCATCAGCCTTTCCAGCGCCGGGCTTTCCGGCGGCACCGGCGGCGAGGCGAAGGCCGGATCGCCTGACGGCACGGCAAGGAAGAAGCGGTCAGGGAAAAGCTCTTCGCTGACTAGGCCGGGATGGTCGAGCGGCAGCGCGGCGATGAAGGCGTCCAACCGGCCGGAAGCCGTGTCCTCGACCAGCGACGCGGTCACCGCCTCGCGCAGTTCGAGTTGCAGGACCGGGAAATGCTTTCTCAATTCCGGCAACACATGCGGCAGCAGATAGGGCGCGACCGTGGGAATGATGCCCAGGCGGAAGCGCCCTTCCATGGCGGGGCGGCCGCGCCGGGCCGTCGTCTCGACGTCACGGATGTCGGCGAGGATGCGCTCGATGCGTGGCTGCAAGGCCAGCGCCTCGTCGGTCATTCGCACCGTCTTGCCGCCGCGCTCGAACAGACGGCAGGCCAGCCGCTGTTCCATCTCCGCGATCTGCGCGGAGAGCGCCGGCTGACTGACGCCGGCGAGCTTGGCGGCGCGGCCGAAATGCAGCGTCTGCGCCAGCGCGTCGAAATATTGCATCTGCCGGACGGTGAGACCGATCATAAGGAAATCCTATCGGAAAAAACAGGAAAGGCAATTTGTCTTTATCGTCTCGCCGGCCTAGTCTGGAATCGTTCCAGATTGGCGCGGCCGCTGGCAGCCCCTGGTGAAAAATCAAATCTCGGCAAAAATCGGAGAGTAAGATGGACGCGAAAACCGACGACAACAGCGCGGGCAAATGCCCTGTGGCGCATGGATCCGCCGGCCGGACCAACCGTGACTGGTGGCCGAACCAGCTCGACCTCGGCGTGCTCCACCAGCAGTCGAACCTCTCGGACCCGATGGGCGAGGATTTCGACTACGCCAAGGAGTTCAAGAGCCTCGACCTCGATGCGGTGATCAAGGACCTGCACCATGTGATGACGGATTCGCAGGACTGGTGGCCGGCTGACTTCGGCCATTACGGGCCGCTGTTCATCCGCATGGCCTGGCATAGCGCCGGCACCTATCGCATCGGTGACGGCCGCGGCGGCGCCGGCGCCGGCCAGCAGCGTTTCGCGCCGCTGAACAGCTGGCCGGACAACGCCAATCTCGACAAGGCGCGCCGTCTGCTCTGGCCGGTCAAGCAGAAGTATGGCCGCAGGATCTCCTGGGCCGACCTGATGATCCTCGCCGGCAACGTCGCGCTGGAATCGATGGGCTTCAAGACCTTCGGCTTCGCCGGCGGCCGCGCCGACGTCTGGGAGCCCGAGCAGGACGTGAACTGGGGTTCCGAGGCGAAGTGGCTGGGTGACGAGCGCTACTCCGGCGACCGCGAGCTCCATGGCCATCTCGGCGCCGTGCAGATGGGCCTGATCTACGTCAATCCCGAAGGCCCCAACGGCAATCCGGATCCGCTGGCCGCGGCGCGCGACATCCGCGAGACCTTCCGCCGCATGGCGATGAACGACGAGGAGACAGTCGCGCTGATCGCCGGCGGTCACACCTTCGGCAAGACCCATGGCGCCGGCGATGCCGCACTTGTCGGCGCCGAGCCGGAAGGCGCCGGCATCGAGGCGCAGGGCCTCGGCTGGTCGAGCAAATACGCCACCGGTATTGCCGGCGACGCCATCACCTCGGGCCTCGAGGTCACCTGGACCACGACGCCGACGAAGTGGAGCAACAACTTCTTCGACAACCTCTTCAACTACGAATGGGAGCTGACGAAGAGCCCGGCGGGCGCCCATCAATGGACGCCGAAGGCCGGCGCCGGCGCCGGCCTGGTGCCGGACGCGCACAATCCGTCCAAGCGCCATGCGCCGGCCATGCTCACCACCGACCTTTCGCTGCGCTTCGACCCGGCCTACGAGAAGATCTCGCGGCGGTTCCACCAGCATCCCGCTGAGTTCGCCGACGCCTTCGCCCGCGCCTGGTTCAAGCTCACCCACCGCGACATGGGTCCGGTCGTGCGCTATCTCGGCCCGCTCGTGCCGAAGGAAGAGCTGATCTGGCAGGATCCGATTCCGGCGATCGACCACGAGTTGGCGAGCGAAGGGGACATCGCTGCGCTGAAGGCCAAGATCCTCGCCTCCGGCCTGTCGGTCTCCGACCTGGTCTCGACCGCCTGGGCCTCGGCCTCGACCTTCCGCGGCTCCGACAAGCGCGGCGGCGCCAACGGCGCGCGCATTCGCCTGAGTCCGCAGAAGGACTGGGAGGTCAACCAGCCCGCCAAGCTGTCGACGGTACTGGCGAAGCTCGAAACTATCCAGCAGGAGTTCAACGCAGCGCAGACCGGCGACAAGAAGATCTCGCTCGCCGACCTGATCGTGCTCGGCGGCGTCGCCGCGGTCGAAAAGGCGGCGAAGGACGGCGGCCACCAGGTGACGGTGCCGTTCACCCCGGGCCGCATGGACGCCTCGCAGGAACAGACCGACGCCCAGTCCTTCGCCGCGCTCGAGCCGGTCGTCGATGGCTTCCGCAACTATGCCAGGGGCAAGCTGCCACTGTCGGTCGAGGCGTTGCTGGTCGACCGGGCGCAGCTCCTGACCCTGACAGCGCCAGAAATGACGGTGCTGGTCGGCGGCTTGAGGGTGCTCGGCGCCAACTCCGGCGGCTCGAAGCACGGCGTGTTCACCGACAGACCAGGCACGCTGAGCAACGACTTCTTCGTCAACCTGCTCAGCATGGCGACGGTCTGGGATCCGGCGTCGGGCTCCGACGAGATCTACGAAGCGCGTGACCGCAAGACCAAGGCGGTCAAATGGACCGGCACCCGCGCCGACCTGATCTTCGGCTCGCACGCGCAACTGCGAGCGCTTTCCGAGGTCTACGGCTCGGTCGATGCCAAGGACAAATTCGTCAAGGATTTCGTCAAGGCGTGGACCAAGGTGATGAACCTCGACCGCTTCGAGATTGCCTGATCCTCGAAAGAGCGTGCACTCCAACAAAAAGGCGCGGGGCCAGCCCCGCGCCTTTTCGCATTCAGGCTTCAAAAAAAATCAGTCCTTCTCGAAGATGCGCGCCTTGGCGACGACGCCGGCGATGGCGCCGCCGATCAGTGGCGCGACGATGAACAGCCACAGCTGGCTGAGCGCCGCCGCGCCCGAAAACAGCGCCGGACCGATCGAGCGGGCCGGATTGAGCGAGGTGCCGGTGACCGGGATGATGGCGAAGTGCAGCCCGGCCAGCGTCAGGCCGATGACCAGCCCGGCGAAGGTTGTGCTGTGATTTTGCGCCGTGACGCCGAGGATCACGGTGACGAAGGTGAAGGTTGCGATCAATTCCCACAGGAAAGCCGAGCTGACGCCCCATTTCGCTTCGTCCCAGCCATTGGCGCCGAAACCGCCAGTGTGGCCGCCGACCTGGCCGGAGACGATGATCCACAGCGCCAGCGAGGCGATGATGGCGCCGATGATCTGCGCGATCCAGTAGGGAACGACGTCCTTTGCCGGCAGCCGGCCGGCGAGGAAGGCGCCAAGCGTCACAGCCGGATTGAGATGCGCGCCCGAGATCGGCCCGATCGCATAGGCCGCCGCGATGAGGCCGATGCCGAACGCCAGGCCGATGCCTTCCTGGCCGAGCGGCAGCGCACCGCCGAAGCCGCCCGTGACCACAGAAGCCGTGCCGATGAATACCAACAGGAATGTGCCTAGAACTTCCGCAAGATAAGTCTTCATTGCCCTCTCCTCGTATCGATCCGCAAAACCGCCTTTACTGCGTCGCGAATCACGGCTGAGAGAGTATTCGCAACCCGAAATCTTGGAAAGCGGAGTGGTTAAGCCCGCGGGCTTGCTTGTACTCGTTAGTAAAAATATTAGACATATTTCATGTTCCGGTTGATTTGTTCTTGTTTTCCGCTGAGGACCGACTGCATCGAAAAGCGTTCCGTATGTCGTACGCAGGATGGCATTGGACCGGCCGTTTTGGCCTCACCGCAACAGAACTGTTTCAATCGGAGCAGGAAAGGCTCTAAGAGCAGGACTGAAGGCAACGGTTGACGGAGCAGGAATGAGACTGGGCGGAAGGCTGGCGGCGGCCATTGAGGTTCTGGAAGACATCGGCCGGCGGCACCGGCCGGTGGCCGACGCCCTGCGCGACTGGGGCCTGTCGCACCGCTTTGCCGGCGGCGGCGATCGCGCGGCGATCGGCAACATCGTCTATGACGCGCTGCGCCGCAAGCGTTCCGCCGGCTGGCTGCTCGGCGAGGACACCCCGCGCGCAATCGGCTTCGGCGCCCTGCTGCTCGAATGGGGCCAGACGGCACAGTCGCTGAACGATGCGCTGGACGGCGACAGGTTCGCGCCGCCGCTGCTCAGCGACACCGAACTGATGGCGGCGGCCGATCGCCGCCCGGCCGATGCGCCGGACGCGGTACGAGCCGACATTCCGGACTGGTGTGTGCCGCTGTTCGGGCAGGCTTTCGGCGAGACGTGGGTCGCGGAAGGGGCGGCGCTCGCCGCTCGCCCGCCGCTGGACCTCAGGGTCAACACGCTGCAGGCCGATCGCGGCAAGGTGCTGGCCGAACTCAACGGCACGGGCGCGGCTGCCGCGAGCATTGCCGCGCAAGGCATCCGCATCCCGCCGATCGATGGCGACGGCAGGCACCCCAACGTCCAGGCCGAACCCGCCTTCCAGAAGGGCTGGTTCGAGGTCCAGGACGAAGGGTCGCAGATCGTCGCGACGCTGGCCGGCGCCGAGGCCGGAATGCAGGTGCTCGACTATTGCGCCGGCGCCGGCGGCAAGACGCTGGCGCTGTCGGCCGAAATGGACAATCGCGGCCAGATATTTGCCCATGATGCCGAAAAGGCGCGGCTTGCGCCGATCTTCGACCGCATGCGCCGGTCCGAAAACCGAAACATCCAGATCGTCAGCAAACCCGCCGAACTGGGCCCGCTCGCTGGCCATATGGACATCGTGCTGGTCGACGCCCCCTGCACTGGCAGCGGCACCTGGCGGCGCCGCCCCGACGCCAAATGGCGGTTGACGCAAAGACAGCTCGACCAGCGCCGGGGCGAGCAAAGGGAAATCCTCGACGCGGCCAAGGCCTTCGTCAAACCCGGTGGCTTGCTGGTCTACATCACCTGCTCGGTGTTCGACGCCGAGAATGGCGAGCAAGTGGCCGATTTCCGCGCCCGCCATGGTGAGTTCGCGCCTGTTGACCACCGCAAGCTCTGGGACGGCCGCTTTCCCGGCCATGAAGCCGCCGCGCGCATCGGCGCCGGCGGCGGTATCTCGCTGTCGCCGGCGCTGAGCGGCACCGACGGGTTCTATGTCTGCGCGCTGCACAGGGCGGGTTGAGGCAGGGGTGCCGGCATTGCTGCACTGCAACATAAGAGATTGCCTGCGCGGCGTGCCTCTGCAATAAGCTTTCCCAGGAAATGAAGGCGACAGCCATGGCAGCAAAGATCGTACCCGCTCCTGACTATGAGGACCGGGTCCGCACATCCTTCGCCCGGCAGCAGGCGATGACGACCATCGGCGCCGAGCTGACCCTGGTGACACCCGGCATCATCGAGATCGAGATGCCCTACTCGGCCGCGCTCACCCAGCAGCATGGTTTCCTGCATGCCGGCGTCATCTCGACGGCGCTGGACTCGGCCTGCGGCTATGCTGCCTTCTCGCTGCTGCCGCAGAATTCCAGCGTGCTGACCATAGAGTTCAAGGTCAATCTCCTGGCGCCGGGCAGGGGCGAGCGCTTCCTGTTCCGCGGCTCGGTGACCAAGCCAGGCCGCACCATCATCGTCGCCGACGGCCAGGCCTACGCCTTCGCCGCCGACGGCGAGGCCAAGCTGATCGCCACCATGACCGGCACCATGATGACGGTCGTCGGACGGGACGGGATCGAAGGATAATCCATGGCAAGCGCTGTGCGGATCGTGGGCAGGGACGTTCTCTTCGTCATGGCCGCGCAGGCCGAATACGGTCCGCATCTCAGAAAACTGTTCACGCCGCTGATGACTGGCGTCGGGCCGGTCGAGGCCGGGGTCAGGCTGGGCGCCGAGCTTGCCCGGCTGAGGGGGGGGAAGGCGCTGCCGGATCTTGTCGTCTCGCTCGGCTCGGCCGGCAGCCGCACGCTGGAGCAGGCGGAGATCTATCAGGCGGTTTCGGTCGCCTATCGCGACATCGACGCCTCGCCTTTGGGCTTCGAGAAGGGTGCCACGCCGTTTCTCGACCTGCCGGTCACCGTGCCCTTGCCGCTAAGGATCCCCGGCATCAGGGAGGCGTCGCTGTCGACCGGCGGCGCGATCATCTCCGGCGCTGCCTATGATGCGATCGCCGCTGACATGGTCGACATGGAAACTTTCGCCTGCCTGCGCGCCTGCCAGCTGTTCGGCGTGCCACTCGCCGGCCTGCGCGGCATTTCCGATGGCGCGGCTGACCTCAGGCATGTCGGCGACTGGACGGAGTACCTGCACGTTATCGACGAGAAACTGGCCGGCGCGGTCGGCCTTCTGGAACAGGCGATCGCTTCCGGCACGGTCAGCCTGGGCGCGGCGAAGCCGTCGGATTGAACCGGACGCCTCGCAACCCATTGCGCCGACTCGTTTCTTTCTCTAAACGCTCGCCATGAAAACAGCCAATCGCTCCGACACCGTCCTGATTGTCGACTTCGGCAGCCAGTTCACGCAGCTCATCGCCCGCCGCATCCGCGAGGCCGGCGTCTTTTCCGAGATCGTGCCGTTCCAGTCGGCCGAGACGGCCTTCGAGCGCATCAATCCCAAAGCGGTGATCCTGTCCGGCGGCCCGGCCTCGACCACCGATATCGGCAGCCCGCGCGCCCCGCAGATCGTCTTCGAGGCCGGCGTGCCGGTGCTCGGCATCTGCTATGGCCAGATGGCGCTTTGCGTGCAGATGGGCGGCGTCGCCGAAAGCTCCAACCATCGCGAGTTCGGCCGCGCCTTCGTCGAGATCGAGAAGGAGAGCCCGCTGTTCGAGGGCCTGTGGGCGCCCGGCCAGCGGCACCAGGTGTGGATGAGCCATGGCGACCGCGTCATCTCGCTCCCCAAGGGCTTCGAGGTGTTCGGCAGGTCCGAAGGCTCGCCCTTCGCCATCTTCGGCGATGTCGAGCGCAAGATGTACGGCATCATGTTCCATCCCGAGGTGGTGCATACGCCGGACGGCGCCAGGCTGCTCAGGAACTTCGTCCACAACATCGCCGGCATCGAGGGCGACTGGACGATGCGCGCCTATCGCGAGCACGCCGTCGAGGCGATCCGCAAGCAGGTCGGCAAGGGCAAGGTGATCTGCGCGCTGTCGGGCGGCGTCGACTCCTCGGTCGCCGCACTTCTCATCCACGAGGCGGTCGGCGATCAGCTCACCTGCATCCTCGTCGACCATGGCCTGATGCGCAAGGACGAGGCGGCGAGCGTGGTGGAGATGTTCCGCCAGCACTACAATTTGCCGCTGATCCTGGTCGACGCGTCCGACCGCTTCATCTCGGCGCTGGAAGGCGAGGCCGATCCCGAAAAGAAGCGCAAGACGATCGGCCGGCTGTTCATCGAAGTGTTCGAGGAAGAGGCCAAGAAGCTCGGCGGCGCCGATTTCCTGGCCCAGGGCACGCTCTATCCCGACGTCATCGAAAGCGTCTCCTTCTCCGGCGGCCCGTCGGTGACGATCAAGTCACACCACAATGTCGGCGGCCTGCCAGAGCGCATGAACATGAAGCTGGTCGAGCCGCTGCGCGAATTGTTCAAGGACGAGGTGAGGGCGCTGGGCAAGGAGCTCGGCCTGCCCGAGAGCTTCATCGGCCGGCATCCGTTCCCGGGCCCCGGCCTTGCCATACGCTGCCCGGGCGGCATCTCTCGCGACAAGCTTGAGATCCTGCGCGAGGCCGACGCCATCTATCTCGACGAGATCCGCAAGGCCGGCCTCTACGACGCCATCTGGCAGGCCTTCGCCGTGCTCTTGCCGGTGCAGACCGTCGGCGTCATGGGCGACGGCCGCACCTACGAATTCGTCTGCGCGTTGCGCGCCGTCACCTCGGTCGACGGCATGACCGCCGACTTCTACCACTATGACATGAACTTCCTTGCCGCCGCCGCCACCCGCATCATCAACGAGGTACGGGGCATCAACCGCGTCGTCTACGATGTGACGTCGAAGCCGCCCGGCACGATCGAATGGGAATAAAGGTGCATCATTAGCTAGCTTTCGGTAAGTATCGATCAGAGTTGTATAAGCCTCTGAAATAAGTGTGTTTTCCTTACTGCATCTATCGCCATCTATCGCCTGGAAGCGGAATCATTTGGCGGTAAATTTGACGGCATGCGTTTCAGCGTTCTCTTTCCTGCCATGCAATACCGTCGTCCCGCCGATTGCAAGCGCACTCACTTCTTGCCCATCAAAGCATTGAAATACAATGATCGTTCCTAACAGTTGACGGTAAAATTAATGACGGTAAAATTGGCGGCCGAGAAACCCAAGTTGTGATCCGATCCTCTGTCATTATGTTAACAGATATTGCCCTTAAGCGGCTGAAACCGAAAGACAAAATGTACAAAGTTGCCGACCGTGACGGTATGTACGCTGCGGTGTCTCCGACTGGGCAGATTGCGTTTCGGTACGACTACCGGACCAATGGTCGGAGAGAGACTGTGACGCTGGGCCGATATGGGAACGGAGGTCTCACGCTGGCAGAGGCACGCGACCGCTGCCTTGCCGCGCGAAAAATGGTGGCAGCCGGAAAGTCGCCGGCGCAAGAAAAGCAGCGCGAGAAGCGTCGCCTGTCAGGCACGGCGAGCTTCGGGGATCAAGGCAAGCGCTGGTTAAAGGAAGCGAAGATGGCGGATAGCACCCGCTCGATGCGCAAGGCTATTTTCGATCGCGACATTTTGCCGATTTGGGAAAAAAGACTCCTAACCGAAATAACACCTGACGACTTGCGGGCGCTCTGCGCAAAGGTGAGGGATCGTGGTGCGCCGGCAACCGCCGTCCATATCCGCGATGTCGTGAAGCAGATCTATAGCTACGCCATTCTGCACGGCGAGAAGATCGCCAACCCTGCGGACGAGGTGGGACCAGCCTCAATTGCCACGTTCGAGGCGAAAGAC
>NZ_RZOI01000003.1:0-6368 GCF_004022645.1 Mesorhizobium sp. M4A.F.Ca.ET.020.02.1.1
GTCAGAACGCTGGCGGGCAGAAACTCTGCCGTCACAAGCCCGAAGGTGCCGAAGGAAAGCGAAATGATCGCACCCCATGCGGGGCCAGACCGTTGATAGGGACTTTCTGGGTCAAGCCGATCTCGGTCGAACAGAGCCGCGTCCACTAAATCTGTCGCCGATTCGGTCATGAATGAGTTCTCCAGCTAGGAGCTGTTGCAGCAGGGGTGGCTATATCGCCGGGGATCAAAGCCGCTAGACCTTCCGGCGGCGGCCAGTCGGCCTCAGTCGAGGCCTCGGCGCCCACGCATCCGAGGCCTCATCGGAGGGCCGACGGACACAACCGTCGACAATGCGGGAGAGTTCTCGGCGCGGTCGCATCGATCGCATCCGTCGAAGTGCGGCCTGTTCACTGCGAACCAAGCAAGCCGAACGCGGTGTCCTCGATCGAGGCCTTGATGGGGGGATGATCGACGATCTCTATATTGCTTTGAAGCAGGAAGTTCCGTCGCCATATGCGGTTATCCTGGCAGCCAGAATTGAGCGGTCGTCGCAAGCACCAAGGCGGTCGCAATGAGTGCAACGAGGCGGAAGTCTGATCGATGGCTGCGGTTCGATGGCCGCGCGATCGACAGAATTGAGGTGATGAGTTATCCCTTTTGAAGCCGTTGCTCCCAATTCTGGGATAAGGTAATTGCAGGCGGTCCCAGCAACGTCGGGCGGCCTTTTTGGTGATTGAATTCATGGGACGACACTCTCGGTCCGTGACGCGTCTGCGAATGACTGCGCAAGTACCGTGCCATCAACGACAAATCTGGCTCTGCTGAGCGGGTGGTGGAGGCACGAGCGTGGGCTATCCCAAGAGCTTGCCGCAAGGTTGTTCGAAGTTGAGGTGCCGGATAGGCCGCAAATATGTCGGGCGGCCTGGGGTTCGCCAACACGAAGATGCGCAAGTTCAAAAGGACGAGCTGAACCCTTGCCGATATCCGTCCGAGGCTGATCTGGAGAAGGTCAAGAACTGCGTCTTGAAGGCTTTCCGCCGCACCGGCAAATGCGAAGCCAAGGTGCTGGGCAAGATGGACAGGGCCACACAACCCCTCGACTGGACGCTCATTAACGGCATCGGTGTGGCTCTGGTAGCTGGCGAGAAAACGCCGTGCTGAAAGACGAAAGCTCGTGTGGCCGGCTCTGAAGGAGGGCCAATGAGGCAGGCGAGGAGAGGCTATAGCCCATTCTTGTAGACTGACCTTGTCCCACGGAGGCGGCTAACCACCCCGCCAGACATCATCGAGGGGAGCGCCACTAGGCTCACGAACAAGTGTTGGTCATTTCCACCTGGGTGACCTCGGCCAAGTCACCAAACCGCTTAGCGCAACCTTTCGAACTGGATGCTCCCCGGGCACATGATCGGCTAGCGATCCCACCAATTGAGTTGCTCCAAGTCGGTGTCTAGCTTTCTACATTCTGTGTCCGACGCTGGACAAGAATGTTGCAATCCCGACCAGTAAGTCAGCACAGGCGCCACCTGTTGCCCAGCAAACGGCAAGGATTATCGAAAGACGAATTCGGCACGGAGCTTGCACCAACGATTGCATGCAAATGCCGACAGCATCTCATGAACGGTCTCTCGATTCTGGCGCGGTTAAATCGCGGCCGGTTCCAGATCATGTCCCGCCCGAAATGGTGAGGGACTTCAGCCTGTTTACGTCGCCCGGCATGTTGCCGACGGCCAACGGGGATCCGCATGCAGCGGTTGCTTGCGTTCATGCCGGGCCTCCGATCTTTTATTCAACCAGCAACACGCGCGACGGTCGGGGTACCTGGGTCATCACTCGCGCGAGCGACCAGCGCCGGGTGCTGCAGGACACCGAAACGTTTTCCAGCCATCGCAGCATCTTCGCCTCTGTGCTCGGCGAGAGCTGGCCGATGATCCCGCTTGAGCTCGATCCGCCATTCCACGGTGTTTTTCGCTCACTGCTCAATCCGCTGCTTTCGCCAAAGCGGGTAATGGCATTGGAGCCGGCTGTCCGGGAACGAGCGATCAAGCTGATCGACAGGATCGCCGCATCAGGCACGAGCTGCGACATCATGAAGGATTTTGCAGTTCCGTTCGCGGTCAATATCTTCCTTCGCTTTATTGGGCTTTCGGACGACGGACTAGAAACATTTGTCGGCTGGGCTAGAGATCTGCTCCACGGCGATAAGGAGCAACGACCACCCGCAGCCCGGACGATCGTGGCCTTCATCGACGAACTTGCCACCGAGCGCCGCAAGGAGCCGGTCGATGATTTCATGACCTTCATCGTGAAGGCAAAGGTCGAGGGCCGTCTGCTCAGTGACGAAGAAGTCCGTGGCATCGGCGTGCTTGTGTTCGTCGCGGGGCTCGACACGGTCTCAGCAGCCATATGCTTCGACTTGGCCCATCTCGCGCGCAACCCCAAAGATCAGGAATTGCTACGAAGCGAACCGGACCGGATTGCCGTCGCCGCGGAAGAATTGCTGCGCGCCTATTCGACCATTCAGATGATCCGAGTGGCAACGAAGGATGTCGACTTCAAAGGCGCGCCGATCCGCAAGGGAGACTATGTTTCCTGTGCCACGATGATTGCCAATCGTGACCCGGCGGAATTCGAATACCCGAATGAGATCGATCTGGCGCGCGAGGACAACCGGCACGCTGCCTTTGGCTATGGTCCCCATCGTTGTCTTGGCTCACACCTTGCCCGGCGGGAGATTGTCATTGGCCTGGAGGAGTGGCTGGCGCGCATCCCAGCCTTTCGGATCAAGACAGGGACTGAACCCATCACCTTCGGCGGCCATGTGTTCGGGATCGAGAATCTGATCCTGGACTGGTCCTGAAGTTTCCGCCAACGACATTGGAGTTCGCTATGCGTGTCATCGTACACAAAGCCAGATGCCAGGGTCATGCGCGCTGCTTGGCGCGGGCGCCGAGAGTCTTCAAGCTTGATGACGACGGCTACATCTTGCCCGGTGATATTGATGTTGCCGATGGGGAGCAACTGCTTGCCTCACAAGGGGTAAGAGCCTGCCCCGAACAAGCTCTGGAAGTTGACGAGCCCCCCGCTAACTCAATTGTAGAGAGAGACACACGCAAAGTGCAGACTGGCGTCGGGAAGGACAAAACAATCATACAATTCGCGACAGAACCTGTCGACCACGCGAAAATTACCGAACTGCGTGACCGAGAGGCGATCCGCAACTGCCTGTATCGGTACTGCCGCGGGATTGACCGCGCCGATGAGGCGGCGCTGCGTAGCGCATACTGGCCCGAAGCGTATGACAGGCACGGTCCCTATTGCGGACCGGCAGAGGACTTCATCCAATTTGCTCTCGGTCTGCCGGGGCAGCGTAACATCCATCAAATCACGAACAGCCTGATCGACTTCATCAGTTCAGCAGAGGCCGCGGTCGAGAGCTATTTCACCGCGCTGCAACGCGGACCGGATACAGACCAAGAAATACGTCAGACGCTGCTTTGCGGCCGTTACTGCGATCTGTTTCAGAAGAGGCAGGACGAGTGGCGAATTGCGGAACGGACAGTCGTCTACGATTGGGTTGAGGAGCAAATCCCGCCAGCGATTCTTGAGGCAGATAGGTTCGGCCGGCGACAGCCGATTGGAGCACCACATCCAGACGATCCCATCTACCAGCTGCTCAAGCGTCACATCCCCACCGACCAAGATGGCGTCGAGGGTCCCCAACTGGGAGCTGCATAAGTGGGTAGAAATGGAGGATGAGCGCCTTGCGGGATTGAGATCTGTGTGGGGCCGCAACTGGCGGTCACTGCAACGATTTGGCTCGACCCTTCATTCCGCCCAAGGTCGATGGGCTGAGATCACAAGCGGTCATCGTGGAGAAGCTCTCGTGAAACTGGCAGCACGCACCGTAATCATCACAGGCGCCGCGGGCGGGATCGGCCGTGCCCTGGTCGATATCCTTGCCGCGGACGGAGACACTGTAGTTGCGGTGGACCTTCCGGGCAGTGGTGTGGTTGAACTGGCTCGGGATCTCGGGTCGCCGCACGTCGGTCTGGAGTGCGATGTGTCGCGAGAGAAGGACATGCTCTCACTTTTCGGCCAGGTCGAAGCACGGTTCGCGCAAATCGATGTCCTCATCAACAATGCGGCGGTTGGACCCACGATGGATAGGATCATCGACACCGCTGTCGATACCTTCCGACGCGGCGTGACAGTGAACCTTATTGGGCCATTCGTTATGGCCCGGGAAGCGGCGCGGCGCATGAGGCCGGGCGGTGCGATCGTCAATGTGGCTTCGATGGCGGGCGTGGTCGGCAATCCCAGGCGCAACGCCTACGCAGCCTCGAAAGCTGGCGTGATCTCGTTGACAAAGTCCCTTGCGTGCGAGTGGGCTATGCGAGGAATCCGCGTCACGGCGGTGGCACCGGGCTCCGTCCGCACCCCAATGGTCACAGAACTGGCACGCGCTGGCAAAATGGACCTCGCGGCGATACGCCGCCGCGTGCCGATGGGGCGCTTGGCTCGCCCCGACGAGATCGCCAGGGTCGTGCGTTTTCTGAGCAGCACGCAGGCGCGCTACATCACCGGCTCGGTGCTGGCAGTCGACGGAGGCTGGATGTCATTCAACCAGCCGGGGGATGCTCACCCGCCGGTGGATAGTGCGCTCCAAGCCGAGCTCTCCTGTCCGGCCGAATGCACAGATGCGCGAATCGTGCTCGTCACCGGTGGCGCAAAAAGCATTGGCGCGGCCGTCGCTCGCCGCTTTGCCGCGAACGGCGACACCGTCGTGATTGCTGATAAAGATGGCACTGCAGCGGCAGAGCTGGCTACATCGCTCCCCGGCAAGCATCTGGCGAAATCGCTGGACGTGGCCGTCGAGAGCGATGTGGTGTCGATGTTCGAAGAGCTGAGGCGACGCTTCGGGTATATCGATGTTCTGGTCAATAGTGCTGATACCGCCGACAGGATTGTGCCTGCGATCGAGCAACTGTCGAAACAGCTCGAACACGTCCTGGATGTCAACCTTACCGGCGCCTTCACCTGCGCGCGCGAAGCGATCAAGGCTATGCGCCCGGGCGGCGTGATCCTCAATCTCGGGTCGATCGACAGCTTTCTGCCGTTCGCGCCGCGCCATGCCTACGGCGCCTCCAAGGCGGGGATGGATATGCTGACCCGTTGCATGGCGGCCGAACTCGGCCCGGTCGGAATTCGGACAGCCACCGTCGCTCCTGGCCACATCCGCACGCCCGCACTTGCTCAGTTGGCCAAAGCCGGCCGCATCGACCTGGCAGCAATCGGACGACGCATCCCCATGGGCAGGATGGGACGGCCAGAAGACGTCGCAGATGCATCGTTCTTCCTTGCTTCGTCTGACGCCTCATACATCAACGGCTCGATCCTCTACGTGGACGGCGGCTGGACCTCGTTCGGTGATGCGGGAAACGCCAGCGAACTCTATGACGAATGTTTTGCGGAGGCCGCAGGTTAATTGCCAGGCATTCGCAGGGCGACCGGCCGAGCATTATGAAGCCTCGGCTCCACGACGCACCCGAGGTGCTTGAGATCCAAGCATGCGCATGCCGAGCACATTCCCGGTCGGCTGACGTGTCTATAACGAGGAGAAATCATGGAATTTGCCACTTTCATTCTGGCCGCCCAGCGTGGCTATCACCAATCCTCAGAAAGCGTCATCCGCAACTCCATCGAACAGGCCGTCGCTTCGGAGCAGGCTGGGTTCAACACCGCGTGGTTTGCTGAGCACCACTTCAACAATTACAGCCTCATACCATCCCCGCTGATGATGGTGGCGCACTGCGCCGGCTTGACAAGCACGATTCGCCTGGGCACTGCCGTCTGCGTGCTGCCGCTTTACCAACCGCAGCGCCTGCTGTCCGAGATCGGCTTCGCCGACATCGTTGCGAACGGCCGTCTCGAGCTCGGCGTAGGCTTGGGATACCAGCAGTTCGAGTTCGAACGGTTCGGCGTGGACATCGATGAGGCGCCGGCCGTCTTTTCGGAATACCTGGACATCATTCTCAAGGGCCTCAACCAAAACGTCTTCGAACACGACGGCCAGTATGAGAAGATCCCCCCAACAGCGATTTCGGTCCGCACAGTCCAGCAGCCGACGCCGCCTATCTGGATCGCTGGCGGAGCCGCACGGATGGCTCGGGCCTACCGCGAGGGGCACAATTTTTTTGTCACAGCCTTCCACGACGGCTTAGAGACTTTGACCACACTGCGTGAATCAGTCGAGAGGGCGGCGGCATCCGAGGAAAAGAACGTCACCGACGTCAAGATATCGCTGCTGCGCTGCTGCTATGCCAGCCACGACGAGTTGGAGATCAACAGCTATCTCGACAATGCCCGCTTCCAGCGCCGGCTTTCTGA